>NZ_CVTO01000145.1:0-123443 GCF_900004715.1 Pseudomonas sp. 24 E 13 | reverse complement strand
GATCAAGATCAAAAGCAGATCAAGAGCGACTCGCTTCGCATCGTGGTTACGGTTGAGCGCTACAGAGTTGTGTAGATACCTATGCCCCGATGAGGCCCTACTGGTCAACCTTCTCCAACTGCCTCAACACCGCCCTGCGCTGCTCCACCGGCAGCCCTCCCAACGTCTCCACCGCCCCATAGAACTTCACCCAATCCCGCCCTTCCTGCGCAAACAACGCCGCAAACGCCGGTACCCACTGGTCATACAGCCCGAACGGCAGCAGCCGCGCGTTGTTCATCGGCTGGTTGATCCACGCGTCGTAACGCTTGTCACCGCCCCACTGGCTATCGCGCAGGTGGCGGTACTCACGGCGCAGGCGCTCGAACTGCGCGGTCTTGGCCTGGCGCATCACCTCGGCCGCCAATGGCTGGGCGTAAAGGTTTTCCAGGCGTTTGCGGGTAGCGAGAATCAACTGGGTAAACTGGTCGCGCTGCTGCAACGTCGCATCGCTCAGCGGCGCCAGCCCACGGGCGGCGCGCCATTGTCGCGTACCTTCCTGCTCGACAAAGCTGGCAAATGACTCATTGAACTCGGTGTCGTCCTTCACATAGAAGCGCTGATGCGCCAGCTCGTGGAAGATCAGGGTGGCCAGACGTTCATCGCCCCAGTTCATCATCGAACTGATGATCGGGTCATTGAACCAGCCCAGTGTGGAATAGGCTTCGACGCCGCCAATCGACACGTCCATGCCTTGTTGGCGCAGCAATGCCGCCTCGCCGCGCGCGGCGCCCTGGCTGTAGTAGCCGCGATAGGCCACGCAACCGGCGATGGGGAAGCAGTGGTTTTGCGCTGACAGAGAAAATTCCTGCGTGGCGAAGACATTCCACACCACATAGGGTCGACCAATATCGGCATACAGCCGGTAGCTTTGATTGTCGGGCAAGTGCAACTGTTCGCTGGCGAACGCACGGGCCTTCTGGGACTGAAGCAGATGCTCACGCAACCCTTGAGGACGAGCCGGATCGGCGATGACTTCGGCCACCGGTTCCCGCGCCCGCAGCAGTTGCCACTGGCCACTGGCTAACTGGCCGTAGTAACTGACGCTGGAGCAGCCGCTGAGCAGCATCACCAGCAACCCAGGAAGAAAACGCCTGATCATGCCGCGACCGCTCCTGGGTACGCTTGAATCGAATTTGAAGGTTCCACGTGATGGCGTGTTTATACTCAAAATATCTTCTCGCGTTGAGTTCCTGCCATGCGCCAGCTTTTGTACCCCGTCGCCGCCCTGTTGCTCAGCGCTTGCGCATCGACGCCGATCCCGCCTGTCGACCCGCAACAGGCCTGGGTCGATTTCACCACGCCAACCCCGGGCGCCAAACTGGTCATGGCTCAGCGCCTGGACGGGAAATACCTCGAAGACGGGCGCTATTTCCAAATGCCGCCCGGGGCCCACGAACTGATGGTGCGCTTCGACTTCGAAGTGCCCGCCGGAGGAGGGCTGGGGGGGCTGAGCCAGATGATGTATCGAACCTGCTTCATGACCTTGCAGTACGACCATTTCCAGGCCGGCCAACGCTACATACTGGAAGGGCGCTCATTGGCCTTCACGCCCAACATCCGCCTGTACGACCCGGCGCGGCAATTGCTGGCCGAAGAGCGCAGCGTGAACTGCATCTGATCAGTCGTTGTTCTTCTGGTAGATGATGCGCTTGGTGCCGTTTTCGCAGGAACCGACAATCATGGCGCTGTCATGATTCTTGGCTTCTTCGGCGGTGATGATTTCCAGGGTGTAGGACGGGATCGCCTTGGCCTGGATGTTGACTTCGATTTCTTTGCGCAGCTCTTCGCAGTCTTTTGGCGCGGCCATGGCCGAAGTGGCCAATACGCCGCAGATGACCGCCAAAGCAAAACGTTTCATGTGTGTAGCTCCCTGAATGCATTGCGCACGGGTGTGCGTCTAGGCTGCATAGGCTATAGGACCACATTTATGAAACACGAGTTCTGATTTAACGCAGAACAAAATGTAGGAGGGGACTTGCTCCCGATAGCGGTGGATCAGCTAAATTTCTTCGGCTGACCCACCGCTATCGGGGGCAAGCCCCCTTCCACACTGTCCAGGGGTTAGTTCAGGAGCGTGGCATCCAGGGTGATGGTTGCATTCAGCACTTTGGACACTGGGCACCCTTCCTTGGCCTTTTTGCTCAGTTCGTCGAACTGCGCCTGGCTGGCGCCTGGAATCTTGGCTTTAAGCACCAGGTGCACAGCGGTAATCGCAAAACCGCCCTCGACCTGGTCGAGCGTCACCTGGGCTTCGGTGTCGATGCTGTCAGCCTTAAGGCCTGCGTCGCCGAGAATCATGGAGAACGCCATGGAGAAGCAGCCGGCGTGGGCCGCACCAATCAGTTCTTCAGGGTTGGTGCCCTTGCCGCCTTCGAAGCGGGCCTTGAAGCCATAGGGCGCTTCGCGCAGCACGCCGGTCTCGGTGGAAATCGAACCCAGGCCAGTCTTCAGATCGCCTTCCCAATGCGCGGATGCCTTTTTAACGATACTCATAGCTTTCTCCTCGAACGGTGATTTTGCGTCAGTAAGGTTCTGAGGATAGACGCCGTCGCAAAGTTCATCTTGTCGGAAAGACCTACCAAATAAGTAGGAAATTTCATGGCTGCTATTGAATCTCGGGTATATGCCCTCATTGCATAGACCATGCACATGAAGCGGCAGGTTTTGGTTCGTCTAAGAAGCCTGCGCCCCTATTGGAGAAGCAGGCTATGAAATCGCTGTCCGACGTGAAGTTCTCGACCCTCGACCTGGTGCCCGTACGCGCCAACGGCAGTGCGGCGCAATCGTTACGCAATTCTCTGGACCTTGCCCAGCACGTGGAAAAGCTCGGCTATAACCGTTTCTGGGTGGCTGAGCACCACAATATGGACGGTATTGCCAGCTCGGCTACCTCGGTATTGCTGGGTTACCTGGCCGGTGGGACCTCGACTATCCGCGTCGGCTCCGGCGGGGTGATGCTGCCCAACCACGCGCCGCTGGTGATCGCCGAGCAGTTCGGCACCCTGGAGAGCCTGTACCCTGGCCGTATCGACCTGGGCCTGGGCCGCGCGCCCGGTTCCGATCAGATGACCGCCCGCGCCCTGCGCCGTGAACGCTCCGGCAGCGCGGACGACTTCCCGCAAGACGTGGCCGAACTGATGGCCTATCTCGGCCCGCGTACGCCCGATCAGCGGGTGATCGCAGTCCCGGGCACCGGCACCAACGTGCCGGTATGGTTGCTGGGCTCGAGCCTGTTCAGTGCGCAATTGGCTGGTGAACGTGGCTTGCCCTACGCCTTCGCCTCACATTTCGCACCGCGCCTGATGCATGAGGCGGTTCGGGTGTACCGCAATCACTTCAAGCCTTCGGCGGCGCTGGACAAGCCCTACGTGATGCTCGGCATTCCGCTGGTCGCCGCTGACACCGACGAACAGGCCGACTACCTGGCCACCTCGGTGTACCAGCGCATCCTCGCGCTGATGCGCGGGCAAAGCCTGGTGCAGCGTCCACCGGTAAAAACCATGGACGGCCTGTGGCTGCCCCACGAGAAAGAAGCGGTGGGCAGTTTCCTCGGCCTGGCGATGGTGGGCAGCCCGGCGAAGATCCGTGCCAAACTGGAGGTGCTGATTGAACAGACCGGCGCCGACGAACTGATCTTTACCTGCGACCTGTATGAGCACGCCGACCGGATTCATTCCTACGAGCTGCTGGCGCAGGTGATGAAGGGCTAAACCCCAGGCGAAAAAAAAACCGACGCGCCTGCGTCGGTTTTTTATGTCTGCAACACGGGATTAACCGCGCTTGTAGACGATTTCCTTGGTGCCGCCTTCGCAACTGCCAATCACTTGGCCATCGGCGGCAGCGCCTTTATCCACAACATCCAGCGAATAGTGCTGAACGCCCTTGGCATCAAGCTTTGCCGCGAGTTCGCCTTTGAGCTCTTCACAAGGCTTGCCCGCCGCCAGGGCCGTGCCTGCAATGCTCAACAAACCTACCGCCAACAGAAACTTCTTCATCCGATACTTTCCTTGCGCTGGTCGAAAAGAGCATGCCGACGCTCAGGGCGTCGGCATGCATTGGGTGTAGCGCAGGTTATGGCAATCGGCCAGCGGTCAAAGTTCCGCGCGCCCGATCAACTACTGGCAATTCGGAATCCCACCTTCAGGGTGACCTGATAGTGCGCGACCTTGCCATCCTCGATATGCCCACGGGTTTCAGTCACTTCAAACCATTCCAGATGCTTGAGGCTTTTGCTGGCTTCGGCCAGGGCATTCTGGATCGCATCTTCGATGGTGGTGGTGGATGAGCCCACCAATTCGACTTTCTTGTAGGTGTGATGTTCGCTCATGGTGTTTCTCCTGTAGGTCGTCAATCAAGACTAGCAGTGAATATTCGTACTGCTTGAGGCGACCGCTCGGCCACGAAAGTTCAGATTTAATGCACTTTCTGAAACGGCCGCAGTCGGTATCTACACACGCCACTCAATCACTTCAGGAGATGTCCAAATGGCCAACACTTCTTTACGCAAAGCGTCGCTGGAAAGCATGGAAGCCGAGATTTCGAGCCTGCTCAAATCCCTCGAGAGCCTCAAGGACGACGCATCCGATGAGTCGCGCAAAACGCTGAAGGCCCTGAAAAGCAATGCCGAGAATGCCCTCAAGCACTCGCGCCACCTGATCAGCGACGCGTACGAAGAAAGCAAAGTCAAAATCCGCGAAACCGGCGTTGCCACTCGCGATTACGCACAAGAGCACCCATGGACCACCGCCGGCGTTGCCGTCGGTGCTCTGGGTCTGCTGGCAGCCTACCTGCTGTGCAAACGCGGCGACTAAACAGGTTGGCGCGCCAGCTCAGCCTTGAGCCACTGCGCCAATTGCCCAGCGCGCCCATCTGCGGCGCGCTTGGGTAGCCACAACGCCAGGTGCGCCGGGGTTTCACTGAAGCCCCACGGCGCCACCAGGCGACCCGCACGCAGGTCCTCCGCCACCAGCGGTTGTGGCGCAATCGCCACGCCCAGTCCTGCCACCGCCGCTTCCAGCAAATAATACAAATGTTCAAAACCCTGGCCGAGTTTCAGCGCGTCGGGCTCGATCCCGTGTTGCTGCGCCCAACTGGGCCAGGCTTGCGGACGCGACGTGGTGTGTAAGAGAGGTTCGCCACGCAAGGCTTGGGCCGGTGCCTGGCGCAGGCGCTCATAGCCGGCGAAGCGTGGACTCATGACGGCGCCGATGCGCTCGCTGGCCAGCTCGAATACCTGCATATCCGCCGGCCAAGGCGGCTCGGCGAATACCAGCAGGGCATCAAGGCCGGGGCGCCTGGGGTCGAGGTCGCCGTCACCGGCAGACAGGTGCAGACGCAAGTCCGGCAAGTCAGCATTCAAGCGCCCCAGACGCGGTATCAACCAGCGCGCCAGCAAGCTGCCCGAGCATCCCAGTACGAAGGGCGCGTCGGCGCTGCGCTGGGTGAGTTCGGCACACACATCGCGCAGACGCTCGAACGCCTCGGCGCTGGCATCGCGTAACCTTGCCCCTGCATCTGTGAGTTTAAGGCCGCGTCCCTCCTTGACGAACAGGCTGACGCCCAAGTGTTCTTCCAGCACTTTCAATTGGCGACTGACTGCGCCATGGGTGACATGCAAGTGCTCCGCAGCCTGGCTGACGCTGCTGAGGCGGGCAGTGACTTCAAAGGCGCGCAGCGCATTGAGTGGTGGAAGGTCTCGGCTCATCTGTGAGTTTTCCTGACAGGTTACGGCGATCTTATCGGTTTTCAGCCCAGAGCGGCAGGGGTAGAGTGGTGCTCATTATTTCCCACACCCCTTTCTTTCCTGGAGCGTCCCATGACTCAGTCCCAGACCGACCTGCGCAACGGCCCTGACGTCAACGGCCTGTTTGGTGCGTTCGGCGGCCGCTACGTCGCTGAAACCCTGATGCCGTTGATCCTCGAGCTGGCCCGTGAATACGAAGCGGCCAAGATCGATCCGGCGTTCAACGAGGAATTGGCCTACTTCCAGCGCGATTACGTCGGGCGTCCAAGCCCGCTGTACTTCGCTGAACGCCTGACCGAATTCTGCGGCGGCGCCAAGATCTACCTCAAGCGCGAAGAGCTGAACCACACCGGCGCGCACAAGATCAATAACTGCATCGGCCAGATCCTGCTGGCGCGGCGCATGGGCAAGAAACGCATCATCGCCGAGACCGGCGCCGGCATGCACGGCGTGGCCACTGCCACCGTCGCCGCGCGCTTTGGCCTGCAATGCGTGATCTACATGGGCACCACCGACATCGAGCGCCAACAGGCCAACGTGTTTCGCATGAAGCTGCTGGGCGCCGAAGTGATCCCGGTGGTCGCCGGCACCGGCACCCTGAAGGACGCGATGAACGAGGCCCTGCGTGACTGGGTCACCAATGTCGACAGCACCTTCTACCTGATCGGCACCGTGGCCGGCCCGCACCCTTACCCGGCCATGGTGCGCGATTTCCAGGCCGTGATCGGCAAGGAAACCCGCGACCAATTGCAAGCCCAGGAAGGCCGCCTGCCGGACAGCCTGGTGGCGTGCATCGGCGGCGGCTCCAATGCCATGGGCTTGTTCCACCCGTTCCTGGATGACACCAGCGTCGAGATCATCGGCGTTGAAGCGGCCGGTCATGGCATCGAAACCGGCAAGCACGCCGCCAGCCTCAATGGCGGGGTGCCCGGCGTACTGCACGGCAACCGCACCTTCCTGCTGCAGGACGATGACGGCCAGATCATCGACGCACACTCGATTTCCGCAGGCCTGGACTACCCCGGCATCGGCCCTGAGCACGCCTGGTTGCACGACATCGGCCGTGTCCAGTACACCTCGGTGACGGACGATGAAGCCCTCGATGCTTTCCACAAATGCTGCCGCCTCGAAGGGATCATTCCGGCGCTGGAAAGCGCGCACGCCCTGGCCGAAGTATTCAAACGCGCACCGACCCTGCCCAAGGAGCACCTGATGGTGATCAACCTGTCCGGCCGAGGCGACAAAGACATGCAGACCGTCATGCACCATATGGAACAGTCCCAGCAGGAGAAACATTGATGAGCCGCCTGCAAACGCGCTTCGCGCAACTCAAAGAGCAGAACCGCGCCGCCCTGGTGACCTTCGTCACCGCCGGCGACCCGGGCTATGACGCCTCGCTGGCCATCCTCAAAGGCCTGCCCGCTGCCGGAGCCGACGTGATCGAGTTGGGCATGCCCTTCACCGACCCGATGGCCGATGGCCCGGCCATCCAATTGGCCAACATCCGCGCGCTGGAGGCCAGGCAGAACCTGGCGAAAACCCTGCAGATGGTCCGCGAGTTCCGCAAAGACAACAACGACACGCCCCTGGTGTTGATGGGCTACTTCAACCCGATCCACAAGTACGGTGTCCCGCAATTCATCACCGACGCCAAGGAAGCGGGCGTAGACGGGCTGATCGTGGTGGACATGCCGCCTGAACATAACGGCGAACTGTGCGATCCGGCCCAGGCGGCGGGTATCGACTTTATCCGCCTGACCACGCCGACCACTGATGACGCACGCCTGCCGACGGTGCTCAACGGCAGCTCCGGCTTTGTGTACTACGTGTCGGTAGCGGGCGTGACCGGTGCCGGCGCGGCCACCCTGGAGCACGTCGAAGAAGCCGTGAGCCGCTTGCGTCGCCATACCGACCTGCCGATCAGTATAGGCTTCGGCATCCGTACACCGCAGCAAGCGGCGGCCATCGCGCGCCTGGCGGACGGGGTGGTGGTGGGGTCTGCACTGATCGATCACATCGCCAACGCCGACAGCCACCAGCAAGCGATCGATGGCGTATTGAGCCATTGCGCGGCGCTGTCCGAAGGCGTGCGCAACGCACGTCGGTAACTGCACCGGTCCGGATTCTTGCGCTAGGCTTGTGGGGGTGACATGCCGTCACCCCCAAAAGCACTTCATGCCTCTTGTCGTCTAACCGCCTCTGCAAGCCCCCCGCAGTTCTTGCCCCCCGGTTGTTAAGTTAGCTGCATCAGAAGTCATCCCTGGCTCTTAAGGAGTACATCATGGCATTTGATCTCATCACGTCTTCAGACCCCCGTCATTCCACCCTGCAGAAAGGCTTCAACCTGCGCTGGCCGTTGGGCAATGTGCAGGGCGAATCGTCGCCCAATGGCGCCAGCCGCATCTACCTCTGCCACAGTACCCAGGACATCGTCGACGCCGCCGCCGAAGCGCTGGCGATCACCCACGGACGTATAACGGTTCGAAGCGGTGGTCACTGTTACGAAGGTTTCGTCTCCAACAAAATGCCCGGCAACAGCGACGAGGTGTTATCGATCCTGGATATCAGCCCGCTGAATCAGATGGTCTACGCCGCCGATGGGCAACTGGCTTCCGACCTGGTCCCCGCGCGGCCCGAGCGCTACAGCTTTCGCCTGGAGGCCGGTGCGCAGAATTGGGACGCCTACGTCAGGTTGTACAAGCTGGCCAATAAGACACTGCCGGGCGGCTCATGCTATTCGGTCGGCCTGGGCGGGCATATCTGCGGGGGCGGCTATGGGTTGCTGTCACGCAAGCATGGCCTGGTGTGCGATTGGCTGCACGGTGTGGATATGTTGGTGCCCAATGCACAGGGCACCGGCCTGACCCCCGTGCATGTCTCGCGAGACAGCACAGACCCTGACGAGCTCGACCTCTTCGCGGCCTGCTGCGGCGCCGGTGGCGGTCAGTTCGGCATCATCACCAGCTACTATTTCAAGGCATTACCCGAGGCGCCGAAGGAAGTGCTCTGGCTGGTGCTGCAATGGGATTGGTCCCTGCTGACCGATAAGTCCAGGCTCGACAACCTGCTTATCGCCTATCAGAACTGGTTCGCCCTCAACCAAAGCAATCCCGATACGTGGGGGTTGGCGACCAAACTGGAGATGCGCCATCCGCACACCGGTAATGTGACCCTGGGCATTCACTACGTCGATCGCGACGGAGGGCTGAAAGACCAGGCGCCCTTTGAAGATTTCGTCGCAAAAATGCTCGATGCCATTGGCCTGCCCGCGACGGAATGCCTTGTACCGTTTTACGTTGTGCCTATGCCAAGCGGCGGCGCCAGTGGACGCGCCATCAAAGCATTGCCCGACGCATTGGCCGCGACGCGACGCCTGGATTGGCTGGTGTGCCAGCAAACCTTGAATGGTTCAGGGGACAATCTGCGCGGGCGCTACAAGTCGGCCTATCAGAAGGGCGAATTCACCCCTCAGGTGCTCCAGGCGATCTGGGACACGCTGCACTGGGACGACCCCGATCAATACCTGACCCAGAGCCTGATACAAATCCAGTCGTTTGGCGGGCGCATCAACGAGGCCACACCGGCGGTTCGCAAGGAGTCGTCGGCCTCACAGCGCTCGTCCTATCTGAAGTGGCAACCGCAGTGCTATTGGCAGGAGGCCGGCGAGGCGGCGGACCAGGCCCACGCCCGATGGATTCAGGGACTGTTTTTCCAGGCGTTTGCCAATGACCAGGGGGTGCCCCTCAATGACCAGTTCGAGGGTTGCTATATCAACTACCCGGACCTGGACATGACTCATGAGGACGGCAACCCGGCCAGGCCGAAAAACCCCTACTGGTACAAGATTTTCGTCCCCGACCTCATGATCGAAAGCCGCCTGCGCCGCACCAAGCGGCATTGGGACCCGCACAACGTGTTCCGTAACGAGATGTCCGTGCCGTGAACAGGTAAGGAAGGCGACCTCAGGGTCGCCTTGTTTCACAGCTCAATCCGCTCGACCTTGCCCACCAGCAGCACGTAGGAAAGCGCGCCAAGCAGCGCCAGCACCGCGATATAGGTAATGGCCGGCGCAAACGAATCACCGCTGGCAAGAAATCCAATCACGATCGGCGTAGCAATCGCCGACAGGTTGCCGATGAAGTTGAACACGCCACCGGTCAGCCCCAACAAACGAGCAGGTGCCAGCGTGGATACCAGCGACCAGGTGATCGACGCCAGCCCATTGCCGAAGAACGCCAGCGCCAGGAATGCGATCACCCAGGCGGTGGAGTCCACGTAGTTGGCGCCGATGATCGCGGTGGAAATCAGCAGCCCGCCGATGATCGGCAACTTGCGCGCAAAGCCTACCGACGCGCCCCGGCGAATCAGCCAGTCGGAAAAAATCCCGGAGCACAGAACACCGACGAACGCCGCCAGAAACGGCAGTGAGGCGAGCAGACCGGACTTGATGAAGTCCATACCGCGATACTTCACCAGATAGGTCGGGAACCAGGTCAGGAAAAACCACAGGGTGGAATTCAGGCAGAACTGCCCAAGGTAGATGCCCCACAACTTGCGCTTGCTCAGCACAATGCCCAGGTCAACCCAGCTGAACGGTGCCTTGCTGGCTTTTTCCTGCATATCCACCAGGCCACCGCCGTCACGGATCAACTGGATTTCCGCCGCGTTGGCGCCCTTGAAATCCTTGGGCTCGCGGTACACCGCGTACCAGATCAGCGCCCATAAAATGCCGACGCCACCGGTGGCGACGAACACCATGTGCCAGCCGAATGCATGTTGCAGCCAGGCCAGCACGGGGGTGAGAAACGCCAGCCCGACGAACTGCCCGGAGGTGTAGACGCCAATCGCCGTGGCGCGCTCGCGCTCGGGAAACCAGGTGGTCACGACCCGGCTGTTGATCGGGTAGGCCGGGGCCTCCAGGGCACCGACGGCCATGCGCAACACAAACAACGCAATGAAGCTGGCGGCAAAGCCGAGCATGACGGTGGCGATGGACCACAGCAGCAGGGCGGCGGTGTAGAGAATGCGCGGGGGCACACGGTCGACCAACCAGCCGCCAGGGATCTGCATCGCGGCGTAGGTCCAGCCGAACGCCGAGAAAATCAGCCCGACATGGACCGGGTCAATGCCCAGCTCGCTGGTCAGCGCGGGAGCGGCAATCGACAGGTTGCTGCGGTCGAGGTAGTTGATCACCACGGTGATGAACAGCAGCACCATGATGAAGAAGCGCTTTCGGCTGGGCGTGACTACAGAAGCCTGTCCGGTGAGGGATTCAGGGTGCATGGGGAGGTGCCTCTTCTTGTGTTTATTGAGGACAGAAATGAGACTGGCTGACGAAACCGAATCAAATGTGGGAGGGGGCTTGCCCCCGATGGCGGTGGAACAGCCAATACATCGGTGGATGACACACCGCAATCGGGGGCAAGCCCCCTCCCACATTTTTACCGCGTTTCTTCAGGGCGACATCACCACTCGGCGAAACTGCCGTCGGCATGGCGCCAGATCGGGTTGCGCCAGCGGTGGCCGATGGCCGCGCGCTCGACCACGTATTCCTCGTTGATCTCGATGCCCAGGCCCGGCCCGTTGGGGATCTTCACAAAGCCCTGGTCATAGTCGAATACGCCCGGGTCGCGCACATAATCGAGCAGGTCGTTGCTCTCGTTGTAATGGATGCCCAGGCTCTGTTCCTGGATAAACGCGTTGTAGCACACCGCGTCCAATTGCAGACACGCCGCCAGGGCAATCGGGCCCAGCGGGCAGTGCAGGGCCAGGGCCACGTCGTAGGCTTCGGCCATGTTGGCGATCTTGCGGGTTTCGGTGATGCCGCCGGCGTGGGACGCATCCGGCTGAATGATGTCGACATAGCCTTCACTGAGCACGCGCTTGAAATCCCAGCGCGAGAACAGGCGCTCGCCCAGGGCAATCGGGGTGCTGGTCAGGGGGGCCAGTTCCTTGAGGGCTTCGTAGTTTTCGCTGAGCACCGGTTCTTCGATGAACATCAGCTTGTACGGGTCCAGTTCCTTCATCAGCACCTTGGCCATGGGCTTGTGCACGCGGCCATGAAAATCGACGCCAATGCCGACATTAGGGCCGACCGCATCGCGCACGGCAGCGACGTTGGCCAGGGCCAGGTCGACTTTTTCGAAGCTGTCGACGAACTGCAGCTCTTCGGTGCCGTTCATTTTCACCGCAGTGAAACCACGGGCCACAGCCTCTTTGGCCGCGCGGGCCGTGTCGGCCGGGCGGTCGCCACCAATCCACGAATACACACGGATCTTGTCACGCACCTGGCCGCCCAGCAGGTCGCTGACGGACACGCCCAGGGCCTTGCCCTTGATGTCCCACAACGCCTGGTCGATACCGGCGAGGGCGCTCATGTGCACAGCGCCACCGCGGTAGAAACCGCCGCGATAGAGCACGGTCCAGATGTCTTCGATATTGCGTGGGTCTTTGCCGATCAGGTAGTCGGACAATTCTTCAACGGCAGCGGCCACGGTGTGGGCGCGACCCTCAACCACGGGCTCACCCCAGCCGGTGACGCCCTGGTCGGTTTCGACCTTGAGGAAGCACCAGCGCGGCGGGACGATGAAGGTCGTCAGTTTGGTGATTTTCATCTGTTGTCTCTCTTATAGATGCAGCGCCAGCAGGCGCGGAACTTGAACTCAGCTCAGGGCTTTCCAGGCCGCGACATAAGCCTGGGCGCGGCTCGCAACCTGCTCTACGCTCATACCCGGTTTGAACAATCCGGAGCCCAGCCCGAAGCCCTTGGCGCCGGCGTCGGTGAACACTTGCATGTTGTCCGGCGTGATACCGCCCACCGGCAGCAGCAACGTGCCCGCCGGCAATACCGCAAGCCACGCCTTGATCACCGCCGGGGCCATTTGCTCGGCCGGGAACAGCTTCAATACGTCGGCGCCTTCGGCCAGTGCGGCAAAGGCTTCGGTCGGCGTGGCGACGCCCGGCGACAGATACAGGCCCGCCGCTTTCGCCGCCCGCAATACCTTGGCATCGCTGTGGGGCATCACGATCACCTGGCCGCCGGCGGCCTTGACCTGCTCGACCTGCTCGGGCGTCAGCACCGTACCGGCACCAATCAGGCAATCGGCGGGCAGGCTGTCGCGCAGGGTGCGGATGCTGGTGTAGGGGTCCGGCGAGTTAAGCGGTACTTCGATGACGCGAAAACCGGCCTGGTACAGCGCCTGGCCGACGGCTTCGGCTTCGTCCGGGCGCACGCCGCGCAGAATCGCGATCAGACCGTTTTGTGCGAGTGCTGTTTTAAGCATGTCAGGCCTCCGTTACAGGTTGAGTGAGCCCGGCCGCCACGGCCAGTTGCCACAAACCGCGCTCGCTGGCGGCCTGCGCCAGGCTGACGTCGGTGAAGCCGCACAGCGCGAGGGCACGTTGATAGCGAGCGCAGAGGGGGGCGGCACCGACCAGGACGATCGGCTTGGGTTTTGCGCTGTCGGGTAAACCGGCCAGTTCATGACCGATCAGCAGGCCGGACAGGTAGTCGGGCTGCTGCTCGGGCGTCAGTTGGGCAGTCAGGCCAAGGGTGCGGGCACTGAACAGCGTCGAGAGCACGCCGCGCCGGCCATCTGCCGAAAGAGCCACATGCACGCCGCGGTCAAACGCCTCGGTCTGGAAATGTTCCGATGATTGCTGGGTACGCCCCAGGATGCTGTGCTGGCTCAAGACGGCGAACAGCTCACCGGTCATGAAGGTGTCGAAGTGAGTGATACAGCCTTCGACGACCTCGACCCATTTGGAATGGCTGCCCGGCAGGCCAATCAATACGTCGCTCGCAAGCCCGTGCAGCACACCGAGCACCTGGGTTTCTTCGCCGCGCATCACATTGGGCAGGCCGACCTGTTCGATCACGCCCGGCACGATATGCACATCAACCCCACGCACGCTGCGCACCTTATGCAGCGCCTGCCCCAGGCTCGCCACATCCACCGGGGTGTTGCGGTAAGCCGCTTCGCTCCAGCCCTGTGCGCTGCCGACCATGCCGCAGGCAATCACCGGCAGGTCGGGCTGGGCGTCGAGCCAGTCCCCACAGGCGCTATCGAAGGCCAGCTCGAAACCATTGCTGCAGCGCACGCCTGCAATGTCACGCGGTTCGCTGGGCAAATGCATGATGCCCGACGCCAGTGAGCGTTGTTCCAGCACCACGCCGGCGGGGCCTAGTTTGTAAGCACGAAGGGAGCTGGTTCCCCAATCGAGCGCGATCAATTGCGCCTGCATCGCTTCACCTGAAATGAGTGGGTGCTGAAAAAAGCAGATGGGCGAATATAAACCTAAGCTTTGTAATATCTCAATATATAAATATCAGTCCCATATATTGGGAGAATAACGCGAAAAATCATACATCTTCCTGGGAAAATGAGCATTGCATTAGCTTGGAAAGCGCCGGGCCTAGACCGCAATCGATGGCAGGGCCAGCCCGGTCAATGACTGCGCACTGCCGGCCTGCTCCGCCAGCAGCCAATCGACAAACCGTTCGACCAACTGCCCACGACGCTTGCGCTGGGGCTGCACCACGTAATAGCCGAAGCGCGAGACCACCGTCTCGCTGATCGGTCTGCACAGCCAGTTCTGCTCCAGCAGGTTATCCACCAGGTGGCGCCAGCCGATCGCGACGCCCTGGCCGGCAATAGCCGCCTGAATCAGCAGCGTGTAATTGTCAAAACGCAACTGGCCAGGGGTGGGCGCGGCGCTGATACCCAGCTCGCGAAACACACCGGCCCAATCGAACCAATGGCGATTGTTTTCCTGACGCAAGTGCAGCAGGGGGTAGTCCGGCAGGGTCTGCACCGTCAGCGCAGTGGCCTGGTTCTTGAGCCACTGGGGGCTGCACACCGGGAACACTTCCTCGTTGAACAACCAAAGGCTGTCGCCTTGCTTGAAGCGTCCATCGCCAAACAGCACGGCCACGTCGATGTCGCTGCGCAGGCTGGCGTGGTTGCGCTCGCTGGTCACCAGGCTCACGTCAACCTGCGGGTTGGCCTCGTGGAACCGATGCAGGCGCGGCATCAGCCAGTAGGCGGCAAAGGCGAAGTCGGTGGCCACTTGCAGCACTTCGTGCTGGTCCTGCCGGGTGACGGTGCTCAGGCCCAGGTTGATGGTTTGCAGGCCGGCCTGCACGTGTTCGAACAGCAGGGCGCCGGCGTCGGTCAATTCGATGCCACGGTAGATGCGATCGAACAAGCGGATCGCCAACTGCTCTTCAAGCCGTTTGATCTGCTGGCTGATGGCCGGTTGGGTGGTGCCCAACTCCATCGCGGCGGCGGTAAAACTGCGCTGCCGCGCAGCCGCTTCGAACGCGCGCAGCAGGTCGAGGGAGAGGTCACCCAGCGCTTCATACATAAGCTGTGCTTATCCTAGGTATTGTTATTCATGGGCTTTACCACGTTTTTCATGGGCCGCATGCTCAGTGGCATAAACACCGCCTATGGAATGCCGAGAAACCATGAAGCGCAAGAACATTCTTTTCATCATGGCCGATCAAATGGCCGCGCCGCTGCTGCCGTTCTACGGACCTTCCCCGATCAAGCTGCCCCACCTGAGCCGCCTCGCCGAACAGGGCGTGGTCTTCGACGCCGCCTACTGCAACAGCCCGCTGTGTGCGCCTTCGCGCTTCACGCTGGTCAGCGGCCAGTTGCCGAGCAAGATAGGCGCCTACGACAACGCGGCGGATTTCCCCGCCGATGTGCCGACCTATGCCCACTACCTGCGTCGCCTCGGCTACCGCACGGCGCTGTCGGGCAAGATGCATTTCTGCGGTCCCGACCAGTTGCACGGCTATGAAGAGCGCCTGACCAGCGACATCTACCCGGCGGACTATGGTTGGGCGGTGAACTGGGATGAGCCGGATGTACGCCCCAGCTGGTATCACAACATGGCTTCGGTGCTGCAAGCCGGACCCTGTGTGCGCACCAACCAGCTGGACTTCGACGAAGAGGTGGTGTTCAAGGCCCGGCAATATCTGTTCGATCATATCCGCGAGGACGGCGAGCAACCGTTCTGCCTGACCGTGTCGATGACCCATCCCCATGACCCGTACACCATTCCCAAACCGTTCTGGGACCTGTACGACGACAGCGACATTCCCTTGCCTGCAACACCGCCCCAGGGCGATCTCGACCCGCACTCCCGGCGTTTGCTCAAGGTCTACGACCTGTGGGACAAGCCGCTGCCTGTGGATAAGATCCGCGATGCACGGCGTGCCTATTTCGGCGCGTGCAGCTACATCGACAGCAATGTCGGCAAGCTGCTGCAAACCCTGGAAGACACCGGCCTGGCCGATGACACCATCATCATCTTCTCCGGCGACCACGGCGACATGCTGGGCGAGCGCGGCCTCTGGTACAAAATGCACTGGTTCGAAATGGCCGCCCGCGTGCCGTTGTTGATCAGTGCGCCGGGGCAGTTTGCGGCGCGCCGTGTGACCCAGGCCGTCTCGACCGCCGACCTGTTGCCCACCCTGGTGGAGTTGGCCGGCGGCGAGCTGGACCCGCGCCTGCCCCTGGATGGCCGTTCGCTGCTGCCACACTTGCAAGGCGAGGGCGGGCACGACGAAGTGTTTGGCGAATACATGGCCGAAGGCACCATCAGCCCGCTGATGATGATTCGCCGGGGCGCCTACAAATTCATCTACAGCGAAGACGACCCTTGTCTACTGTTCGATGTACACAACGACCCGCACGAGCGGGAGAACCTCAGCCAGTCACCGGAGCACCGGCCACTGTTCGAGGCGTTTTTAAACGAGGCGCGGGCCAAGTGGGACATCCCGGCGATCCACCAACAGGTGCTCGCCAGCCAACGCCGCCGTCGCCTGGTGTTCCAAGCACTGACCCAGGGCAAACTCAAGAGCTGGGATCACCAGCCACTGGTAGACGCCAGTCAGCAGTACATGCGCAACCATATCGACCTCGACGACCTGGAGCGCAAGGCACGTTATCCACAACCCTGCCAACACTAAAAAATACAGAGGGAAGGCCATGCAAAAGTTAACGGTAGTGCTGGGCATCCTGGCGTTGAGCAGCGCCAATGCATTTGCGGACTCAAGTTGCGAAACGGTGAAAATGGCCGATCCCGGCTGGAGCGACATTGCGGCGACCAACGCCATCACCGGTTTTCTGCTGACCGGCATGGGCTACACGCCCAAGGTCGACACCCTGGCCGTGCCGATTACCTTTGGCGGGCTCAAGGATGGCCAGGTTGACGTGTTCATGGGCAACTGGATGCCGGCGCAGCAAGGCTTCTATGACAAGTTCGTGGCCAATGGCGATGTCGTACAGTTGGCGAAGAACCTCGACGGCACCGAGTTCACCCTCGCCGTGCCGGACTACGTGTGGGACGCGGGCGTGCATGATTTTGCCGACCTGAATAAATTCGCCGACCGATTCGGCAAGAAGATCTACGGCATCGGCTCCGGCGCGCCGGCGAATATCTCGCTGCAAGAGATCATCAAGAAGAATGACTTTGACCTCGGCCAGTGGAAGCTGGTGGAGTCGAGTGAACAGGCGATGCTCGCCGAAGTTTCGCGAGCGGTGAAGAAACAGCGCTTCGTCACCTTCCTCGGCTGGACGCCGCACCCCATGAACGTGCAACTGAAAATGCACTACCTCACAGGCGGCGAGCAGTATTTCGGCAGCACCGGCAGCGTCTACACCTTGACCCGCAAGGGCTACGCGCAAGCCTGCCCGAATGTGGGGAAACTGCTGACCAACCTGAGTTTCACCCAGGACATGGAGAACAGCATCATGGCTGACGTGGCCAACAACAAGGTCAGCAATGCCGAAGCTGCCAAGGCGTGGATCAAGGCCAATCCGGGGGTATTGGACAAGTGGCTGGAAGGCGTGAAAACCCTGGATGGCAAGGATGCGTTGGCAGCGGTAAAAGCCAACCTCTAAAGATCACACTCGTGATCGTTCCCACGCTCCGCGTGGGAATGCATCCCTGGACGCTCTGCGTCCGCTTTCAAACCCGTGACGCGGAGCGTCACAAGAGGCATTCCCACGCAGAGCGTGGGAACGATCACTGGCAGCCTGATACTCTGGCTCAAACCTTTCTACCCGAGCCTGCGATGTCCCGGCCCAACCGCTACACACTGTTCCCTTTCCTCAGTTGGCTGCCGTGCCAAACCCGCGCCAGCGTTGGCCGGGACGCCATCGTCGGCCTCAGCGGCGCCGTACTCGCGCTGCCACAGTCGATTGCCTACGCACTGATTGCCGGGCTCCCACCGGAATACGGGCTGTACGCGGCCATCATTCCGGTGTTGATCGCGTGCCTGTGGGGCTCGTCCTGGCACCTGATCTGCGGTCCTACGGCGGCAATTTCCATTGTGCTCTACGCCAGTATCAGCCCGCTGGCGGTGCCGGGTTCCCAGGATTACATCACCTTAATCCTGCTGCTGACCGTCCTCGCCGGTGTGTTCCAATGGTTGCTGGGCCTGCTGCGCTTCGGCGCGCTGGTGAATTTCGTCTCCCATTCCGTGGTGCTCGGTTTCACCCTCGGTGCCGCGGTGGTTATCGCTCTGGGGCAGTTGCCCAACCTGCTGGGGCTGGACCTGCCGAGCCAGGCCACCGCGATCAACAGCCTGCTGGCGCTGCTCGAGCATGCCGGCGAGTGGGACCGCGCATCGCTCATCCTGGGCCTGGGCACCTTGCTGGTCGGCGCACTGCTCAAATACCTGGTGCCACGTTGGCCGAGCCTGTTGATCGCCCTGGCCCTGGGCAGCCTCGCCACATGGCTGTGGCCGGCGCTGTTCGGGCAGGTGGCGTTGGTCAGTTCGTTCATCGGCAAGCTGCCACCCTTGCGCCCGTTGCCCATGGACCTGGACACGATCCTGCGCCTGCTGCCGAGCGCTGTGGCGGTGGGCATGCTGGGGCTGGTGACCAGCCTGTCGATTGCCCGTTCACTGTCGGCCCGTTCGCAGCAACTGCTCGACGCCAATCAGGAAGTTCGCGCCCAGGGTTTATCCAATATCGTCGGCGGATTTTTCTCCGGGTATCTGTCGGCAGGTTCTTTCACCCGTTCCGGGCTCAGTTATGAGGCGGGTGCCCGCTCGCCATTGGCCGGCGTGTTTTCCGCGCTCTGGGTGGCGCTGTTTGCGCTGTTTGGCGCAGGGTTGATCGCGCACATTCCAATTCCGAGCATGGCGGCAAGTATCCTGTTGATCTGCTGGGGGCTGGTGGACCACCGCGGCATCCGTGCGTTGTACCGCGTGAGCCGCGCCGAATTCGCGGTGATGGCGCTGACGTGTGTGGCGACCTTGCTGCTGGAGCTGCAAACGGCCATTTATGCCGGGGTACTGGCGTCGCTGTTTTTCTACCTCAAGCGCACCTCCCAACCCCGGGTGCAGCAATGGCGCGACGGTGACGAGGATGTCCTGCGCGTGGGTGGCTCGATCTTTTTTGGCGCCAGCCACTACCTGCAGGTGCGCCTGCAACGCTTGCAGGGCGAGCGGGTGGTGATCGAGGCGCAGCAGATCAACTTTATCGACTACTCCGGGGTAGAGATGCTGCACCAGGAAGCGCGGCGGTTGGCGGGGTTGGGGCGTAGCCTGACCTTGCGCGGGGCCCGGCCGCAGGTGGTTGAAGAGTTGAAGAAGCTGGAAGGCGCCGAAAACTGCCCCATCCATTTCGAAGACTGAACACGGTCAAAACTGTGGGAGGGGGCTTGCCCCCGATAGCGGTGCTTCAGCCAACACATGGGTAGCTGACAGACCGCCATCGGGGGCAAGCCCCCTCCCACATTTGGATATATGTCAGGCCAACTGGCGGCGCAGCTCGGCCAGTACCGGCGCCGACTCCGGGCGTACGCCGCGCCACAGAAAGAACGCTTCGGCCGCCTGCTCAACCAGCATGCCCAATCCATCCATCGCTACCGCCGCACCCCGCTCATCGGCCCAGCGACAGAAGGCGGTCGGCGCCTTGGCGTACATCATGTCGTAGCAGAACGTCTTGCCCGGTTCGATCAAACTGCCCGCAATCGGCGGTACGTCGCCTGACAAGCTGGCGGACGTGGCGTTGATAATCACGTCCACCGGCTCACGCAGCCAGTCGAAACCACTGGCGGACACCGGCCCCAGGTCATTGAACAGCTCGGCCAGGCCTTCGGCTTTTTCCACGGTGCGGTTGGCAATGATCAGTGAGGCGGGTTTTTCGGCCAGCAACGGTTCCAATGCGCCCCGTACCGCGCCACCGGCGCCCAGCAGCAGGATGCGCTTGCATTGCAGGTCCAGCCCGGCGTTGACCTTGAGGTCGCGCACCAGGCCTGCGCCGTCAGTGTTATCACCGAGCAACGTGCCATCGGCCAGCTTGCTCAGGGTATTCACCGCGCCGGCGCGTTGGGCGCGCTCGCTGAGGGTGTCGGCCAGCCGGAAAGCGTCTTCCTTGAACGGCACGGTGACATTCGCCCCACGGCCGTGTTGAAAGAACTCACGGGCACAGCCGATGAAGTCCTCCAGCGGCGCGAGCAGTGTGCTGTAGTCCATCTGCTCGCCGGTCTGCTCGGCGAACAGGCGGTGAATCAACGGTGACTTGCTGTGGCCGATAGGGTTGCCGAAGACGACATAGCGATCCATCACACTGCCGCCTTGGGCGCAGTCAGGCCGAGCCAGTCGCGGTCCTGCAGGAAATAGTCGGTAAGGCGCGCTTCTTCGCTGCCGGCCTCGGCCTTCCAGTCGTAGCTCCAGCGCACCTGCGGCGGCAGCGACATCAGGATCGACTCGGTACGCCCGCCCGACTGCAGGCCGAACAGGGTGCCACGGTCATAGACGAGGTTGAACTCAACGTAGCGGCCCCGGCGGAACTCCTGGAACTGACGCTGCTGTTCGGTATAAGCCATCGCCTGGCGGCGCTGCATGATCGGCAGGTAAGCGTCGATGTAGGCATCACCGATGGCGCGGATGAAGGCAAAGCAGGTATCGAAGCCCCATTCGTTCAAATCATCGAAAAACAGGCCGCCAATGCCACGCGGCTCGTTGCGGTGCTTGATATGGAAATAGCTATCGCACCAGGCTTTATAACGCGGGTAAACGTCCGCACCGAACGGCGCACAGGCCTGCTCGGCCACGCGATGCCAGTGGATGCAGTCTTCGTCGTTGCCGTAATAAGGCGTCAGGTCAAAGCCGCCGCCAAACCACCACACCGGCTCTTCGCCTTCCTTTTCAGCAATGAAAAAGCGCACATTGGCGTGGGAAGTCGGTATGTGCGGGTTATGGGGATGGATCACCAGCGATACGCCCAGCGCCTCGAAGCCGCGACCGGCCAGTTCAGGGCGATGGGCACTGGCGGACGGGGGCAAGCCGCTGCCAAACACGTGGGAAAAATTGACGCCGCCTTTTTCGATGACCGACCCGTTTTCAATCACACGGGTGCGACCGCCGCCACCGGCAGGCCGGGTCCAGGCGTCTTCGATAAAGCGCGTGTCCGTTTCGAAGGTTTCCAGGGCACTGCAAATGCGGTCTTGCAGGTCGAGCAGGTAGGCTTTTACAGCCTCGGTGCGAGTAGTCATGGCATCACCTTGAATCGGGCAAAGCTACGCGAGGCCATTGGGCGTCGGCGGCAAATGGGCGCACAGGATACCACCGCACCCCGTGTCGTCGCAGTTGACGAAGATCAAGCTTAGGAGTCCGATAGGGGCCTTCGTTTATTCGACCCAAGGAGAAGGTAGATGGCCAAACGTATCCAGTTCAGCGCCCATGGTGGCCCCGATGTGCTTGAGTATGTGGACTACACGCCGGCGGAGCCTGGCCCACAACAGGTTCGGGTGCGCAACGAAGCCATTGGCCTGAACTTCATCGACACGTATTTTCGCAGCGGCCTCTACGCGCCACCGTCCTTGCCCTCGGGCCTGGGCGCCGAAGGCGCCGGTGTGGTCGATGCCGTAGGCAGTGAAGTCAGCCAATTCCAGGTCGGCGACCGCGTGGCCTATGGCAGCGGTCCGCTCGGCGCCTACAGCCAGTTGCATGTATTGCCTGCGGCCAACCTGGTGCATCTGCCGGACGAAATCAGCTTCGAACAGGCCGCCGGTGCCATGCTCAAGGGCCTGACCGTACAGTACCTGCTGCGCCAGACCTATGAGCTGAAGGGCGGCGAAACCATTCTGTTCCACGCCGCCGCAGGCGGTGTGGGCTCCCTGGCTTGCCAATGGGCCAAGGCGCTGGGCGTGAAGTTGATCGGCACGGTGAGCTCACCGGAGAAGGCCGCCGTGGCCAAATCCCTCGGTGCCTGGGAAACCATCGATTACAGCAAGGAAAATGTCGCACAGCGCGTGCTGGAATTGACTGACGGTAAAAAGGTGCCCGTGGTGTATGACGGCGTTGGCAAGGACACTTGGCTGACGTCGCTGGACAGCGTCGCACCGCGAGGCTTGGTGGTGAGTTTCGGGAATGCGTCGGGCGCGGTGGACGGGGTGAACCTGGGGATTCTGTCGGCGAAGGGCTCGCTGTATGTCACGCGGCCGACGCTGGCGACCTACGCGAGCAACCCGAAGGACTTGCAGGCGATGGCCGATGACCTGTTCTCGATGATCAAGAGCGGCAAGGTGCGCATTGATATCAACCAGCGCTATGCACTGGCGGATGCGGCGAAGGCGCAGACCGAGTTGTCCGGGCGGCGCACGACCGGTTCAACCATCCTGCTGCCTTAAGAAAGCCATCGGGGGCAAGCCCCCTCCCACCCTTGACCGAGGTGTCTCGACGAACACCGATCAAATGTGGGAGGGGGCTTGCCCCCGATAGGCGCGACTCGGTCTCAGGACGGTCGCACCACATCCCCCGTCGCCAGGTCACGGATCAGGCTCGGGTTCTTGCGTCCACCCAGGGCGCCGCCCAGCACAAGGTCCACCTGCCCGCGGAAATACTGCTCCACCCGAATCCGCGTACGCGCGGCCGGGCGGCCCTGGGGGTTGGCCGACGTGGAAATCAACGGCCCGACCTGGGCGCACAAATCCCGTACCAGCGGATGGTCACTGACCCGCAGCGCCACGGTGTCATGCACCCCCGTGACCCATTCCGGCAGCAAGTCCTGGTGGGGCACCAGCCAGGTATTCGGCCCAGGCCAGGTGTTGGCCATGCGCTCGATCCAGGTGTCGGGAAAGTCTTCGAACAGGAAGTCGAACTGGCGGATATTATCGGCCACCAGGATCAGGCCCTTATCCACTGAGCGATTCTTGATCGCCAGCAAACGGTCCACCGCTGCTTCATTCCACGGGTCGCAGCCCAGGCCCCAGACCGCTTCGGTCGGATAGGCAATCACCGCACCTGCGCGAATTTCTCGTGCAGCTTCCAGCACACGCCACCTGTTGACCATTGTTTACTCTCCGAACTAAAGCTCTGGGCAGTTTACCGATCTTCGTTGCAAAACCCAGCTACAACCGTTCGCCACGCGCAAGCCAGCGCCCACTTTCACAGATCACCCGGCCTTCGAGTTCCAGCTCGGTAAGGCTCGCCAGCACCTGGGCCAGCGGCCGTCCACTGGCAAGCGCCAGGGCTTCGCTGGTGTGCGGGGCCGCGTGCAACAGCGCCACCAGCGGATGCACAACCGGTACGGGGGCCGGGCGTGACAACGCCTGCCAACCGCGCAAGCCTTCAAGAATATGCTCGATGGTCTCCACCAGCACCGCGCCATCGCGGATCAACTGATGACAGCCCTTGGCCGCCGGATGATGGATGGAACCCGGAATGGCGTACACCTCGCGTCCTTGTTCCGCCGCCAGCCGTGCGGTAATCAGCGAACCGCTGGCGATGCTGGCTTCCACCACCAGGACCCCCAGGGACAAACCGCTGATAATCCGATTGCGCCGTGGAAAGTTACCGGCCTGGGGTGGCGCGTCCAGTGGAAACTCGGAAACCACGGCGCTGCCCTGGTCAATCATGGTCGCGGCCAGCTTCCTGTGGCGCTGTGGATAAAGTTTTTCCAGACCGGTGCCGAGCACACCGATGGTATGACCGCCCACGTCCAATGCCGCCTGATGGGCCGCGCCATCGATACCCAACGCAAGGCCGCTGGTGATGACAAAACCGGCGCTTGCCAGGCTGCGCGAAAAGGCGGCGGCGGTGTCCATGCCGGGGCGCGAAGCACGACGACTGCCGACCACGGCCAACTGCGGTTTTTCCAGCAGCGATGGGTCGCCGGCAACGAATAACAGCGGCGGAGCGCCCTCTGTCTGGCCGAGCAGCGCAGGGTAATCGGGCTGGTCCCACATCAGTAAATGCTGGCCAGGGCGGGCCAGCCAGGCCAATGCCGCACTGGCCCCATCACGAATATCCACACTGCGCCGGGCATCGGCACTGACGGCCGGCAACCCGAGCGCACGCCAGGCGCTGGCAGGGGCACTGATGGCTTTGGAAGCAGAGCCGAACGCCTCGATCAACCGATGAAAACGCCTGGGACCCAGTTCCGGCAACCGGTGCAAGCGCAGCCGGGCTTCCAGCTCTGCCGGGGAAATTTGATTGCTGTTTATCGGAAACATCTGATCATCCTTGATCGCAACAAGCTGTGGATAACTCTGTTGGTAACTTATTTAGCAGGCTATTTATTGCGATTGATCGTCAGTCTCGAAACGATCCATCACGGCCAGCGGGCGGGACGCGCTGAGAACCAGGGCGTAGCTGAGTTTTTCATAGGTGCGAAACACCAGCAGGGTGCCGGCACGCACATCCGGGAGTCGCGTCGGGGCCCCTGTCAGCGCGTCGCGCACCGAGGCGCCGGCCCTGATCACCGTGAGCAATTGGCCTTCGACCACACCGTCCCGGCGCCCCTTGTTCAAGGTCACCGCATCCAGCACGCCGATTTGCGTGACGCCCTTGGGAATGTCGATGATGTGGCCTTCAACAAAGGGGGCGGATGCAGGCGTTTGCAGATTGGCCAGGTCCACGCCAGGTTCGGCGCGCAGCAAGCGGTCGCCTGGGCGCACTTCCTGGGTAACCCTTTGCACGGCCAGGGTGGTGAGATCATCGGTCAGCACAAAGCGCGCGGTGCCGATGTCGTCGGCATTGATTCCCAGCAGTTCGCGGGTGTCGGGGTCGGTATAGACCTTGCCTCGGCGGAAGATCCCGTAGTTCGGCTGGGTCGGGTCCAGACTGCCCCTGGCGTAGACGCGCTCGCCGTTGGCGCCCAGCACGCGCCCGCCCTCGGCGGCGACGATATAGGGTGCGTTGTCCAGGTCCTCGGGGGAGTCGAGCAGGCGGTTGTGCAGCAGGAAGCCCTGTATGGCCTTTTGCGTGACAGGGTCCAGGCGCTGGCCGGGCTGTGGAATCAGCGCCATGGCCAGCGGGGCCCACAGCAGCAAGACGAGTAGCGATTTCCTCATGGGGTCAATCTCCTTTATTATGTGCGTTCGCGTGAAACGCCATAGCCTTCGCGGCTTTCGAACGTTTCACACCGGCTGCCTGGGTCCATCCCACCGCCGATTTGCCTCTACCTCACATGTGCAGCAATTACGCTTATGGCTATTTTGAACATCCTCGAATTTCCCGACTCGCGCCTGCGCACGATCGCCAAGCCGGTGGCCGTAGTGGACGACAAGGTTCGTCAGTTGGTCGATGACATGTTTGAAACAATGTATGAAGCCCCGGGCATCGGCCTCGCCGCGACCCAGGTCAACGTGCATCTGCGCGTCGTGGTCATGGACCTGTCCGAAGATCGCAGCGAACCCCGGGTGTACATCAACCCCGAGTTCGAACCGCTGACCGACGAGATGGGCGAATACCAGGAAGGTTGCCTGTCGGTGCCGGAGTTCTACGAGAACGTCGAACGCCCATTGCGCGTGAAGATCAAGGCCCTGGACCGCGACGGCAAGCCGTTCGAGCTGATTGCCGAAGGCCTGTTGGCGGTGTGCATCCAGCACGAGTGCGACCACCTCAACGGCAAGCTGTTTGTCGATTACCTGTCCACGCTCAAACGTGACCGGATCAAGAAGAAGCTGGAAAAAAAGCATCGCCAGCAAGCTTGATGCCCTCCTTCCAAAGGCTTGCTGCGGCAAGCCTTTTTCTTTTGTGACTGCTTTTAACGAGAACTCCGATGACCGAGCCACTGCGCATTGTTTTTGCCGGTACACCCGAATTTGCCGCCGAACACCTCAAGGCGCTGCTTGCCAGCCCCTATGAAATCGTCGCGGTGTACACCCAGCCGGATCGCCCGGCCGGGCGCGGGCAAAAACTGATGCCCAGCCCGGTCAAGCAGCTGGCGCTCGAGCACAACATCGCCGTGCTGCAACCACCGACCCTGCGCAATGCCGACGCCCAGGCCGAACTGGCCGCGCTCAAGCCGGACCTGCTGGTCGTGGTTGCCTACGGCTTGATCCTGCCCCAGGCCGTACTCGATATCCCACGCCTGGGCTGCATCAACAGCCACGCTTCGTTGCTGCCACGCTGGCGCGGAGCGGCGCCGATCCAGCGCGCGGTGCAAGCTGGCGACAGCGAAAGCGGCGTAACGGTCATGCGCATGGAAGCAGGGCTGGACACCGGGCCGATGCTGCTCAAAGTCACCACGCCGATCACTGCCCAAGACACCGGCGGCAGCCTGCACGATCGCCTGGCTGAAATGGGCCCGCCGGCCGTCATCCAGGCCATCGCCGGTCTTGCTGCCGGCACCCTGGAAGGCGAAGTGCAGGACGACAGCCTCGCCACCTACGCCCACAAATTGAACAAGGACGAAGCCCGCATCGACTGGAGCCGCCCGGCCGTGGAGCTTGAGCGCCTGGTACGTGCGTTCAACCCATGGCCTGTCTGCCACAGCACGCTCAACGGCGAAGCCTTGAAAGTATTGGCCGCGACCCTGGCCGAGGGCACAGGCGCTCCGGGTGAAATCATCGGCGCCAGCAAAGACGGCCTGTTGGTGGCGTGCGGCGAACAAGCGCTGTGCCTGACCCGTCTGCAATTGCCCGGTGGCAAGGCGCTTAATTTCAGCGATTTGTTCAACAGCCGTCGTGAGAAGTTTGCCCTGGGCACCGTTCTCGGCGTGGTCGCCCAATGAACCCGCGTCTGGCCGCCGCCAAGGCCCTCGCCGCCGTGCTCAACGGCAAAGCATCGCTGAACAGTTCGCTGCCCGTGCAGATGGATAAGGTTGAAGACCGTGATCGCGGTTTCACCCAGGACCTGGCCTTTGGCACGGCGCGTTGGCAGCCAAGGCTGTCGGCGTTGGCGGCCAAGTTGCTGCAAAAACCGTTCAAGGCAGCCGACGCCGATGTTGAAGCGCTGCTGCTGGTCGGTCTCTATCAACTGCTCTATACCCGCGTACCGGCCCACGCCGCCATCGGTGAAACGGTGGGCTGCGCCGACAAACTGAAAAAACCCTGGGCCAAGGCCTTGCTCAATGCCGTGCTGCGCCGCGCCCAGCGCGAAAGCGAAGGGCTGCTGGCCGAGCTGGAACATGACCCGGTGGTGCGCACCGCGCATCCGCGCTGGCTGCAAAAATCCCTGAAGGCGTTCTGGCCGCAGCAATGGGAAGCCATTTGCGCGGCGAACAATGCCCATCCGCCGATGATCCTGCGGGTCAACCGTCGCCATCACCGCCGCGACGCCTACCTGCAGTTGCTCAGCGAGGCGGGCATCGACGCCGCGCCGTGCGTGTACAGCATCGACGGTATCGTGCTCCAGGCTGCCACAGACGTGCGCAGCCTGCCGGGCTTTGCCGAGGGCTGGATCAGCGTGCAGGACGAAGCCGCACAACTGGCCGCCGACCTGCTCGACCTGGCACCCGGGCAACGCGTATTGGACGCCTGCTGCGCGCCGGGCGGTAAGACCTGTCACATCCTGGAAGTCGAAAAGGACCTGGGCGGTGTGGTAGCGGTCGACCTGGAAGCCAAACGCCTGGTGCGCGTACGGGAAAACCTCGCACGCCTGGGTTTGAACGCCGAGCTGATCGCCGCCGACGGCCGCGACACCGCCACCTGGTGGGACGGCAAACCGTTCCAGCGCATCCTGCTGGATGCGCCCTGTTCGGCCACCGGCGTGATCCGCCGCCACCCGGATATCAAGCTGACCCGCCAACCCGACGACATCGCCGCCCTGGCCGTGCTGCAGGGCGAACTGCTCGACGCACTGTGGCCCACCCTGGAAGTCGGCGGCGTTCTGCTTTACGCCACCTGTTCCACCTTGCCCACCGAGAATACCGAGGTCATTCAAGCCTTCCTCGCCCGCACCAGCGGCGCACGGGAACTGGACCTCGCGACCACGGCCGGCATCAAGCAACCGCACGGTCGCCAATTGCTCGCGCAGGAAGGCGGGCATGATGGCTTCTACTACGCCAAACTGATCAAGATCGCCGCCGCGCGCGGCTGAATGGTTTTAAGGGAGTGACCGGATGAAAATCATCATCCTCGGGGCAGGGCAGGTGGGCGGCACGCTGGCTGAACATTTGGCCAGCGAAGCCAATGACATCACCGTGGTCGACACCGACGCCGAGCGCCTGCGTAATCTGGGCGACCGCCTGGACATCCGCACGGTGCAGGGCCGTGCGTCGTTCCCCACCGTGCTGCGTCAAGCCGGCGCCGACGATGCCGACATGCTCGTCGCGGTCACCAACAGCGACGAGACCAACATGGTCGCCTGCCAGGTCGCCCACACGCTGTTCCACACCCCGACCAAGATCGCCCGTGTGCGCGAAGCCGCCTACCTGACCCGCGCCGGCCTGTTCGACAACGATGCCATTCCGGTGGATGTGCTGATCAGTCCGGAACAGGTGGTCACGCACTACATCAAGCGCCTGATCGAAATTCCGGGTGCCTTGCAGGTGATCGACTTCGCCGGGGGCAAGGCGCAGTTGGTTGCGGTGAAGGCCTACTACGGCGGGCCGCTGGTGGGTCAGCAATTGCGTCAATTGCGCGAACACATGCCGAATGTGGAAACCCGCGTCGCCGCGATTTTTCGGCGTGACCGGCCGATCCTGCCCCAGGGCGACACCGTGATCGAAGCTGATGACGAAGTGTTTTTCATCGCGGCCAAGGCGAATATTCGTGCGGTGATGAGCGAAATGCGCCGGCTCGACGAGACCTATAAACGCATCGTCATCGCCGGCGGCGGGCAGATCGGTGAGCGCTTGGCGGAGGCCATCGAAAGCCGCTACCAGGTGAAGATCATCGAGATGAGCCCCACGCGCTGCCGGCATTTGTCCGACACGCTCGACAGCACCGTGGTGTTGCAGGGCAGTGCCTCGGACCGCGACCTGCTGATGGAAGAAAACATCGCCGACGCCGATATCTTCCTGGCGCTGACCAACGACGACGAGGCCAATATCATGTCCTCGCTGCTGGCCAAGCGGCTGGGGGCGAAGAAAGTGATGACCATCATCAACAACCCGGCCTATGTCGACCTGATCCAGGGCGGCGATATCGACATCGCCATCAGTCCGCAATTGGCCACCATTGGCACGTTGCTCGCTCACGTACGCCGTGGCGACATCGTCAGCGTGCACTCCCTGCGCCGTGGCGCGGCGGAGGCTATCGAGGCGATTGCCCATGGCGACTCCAAATCAAGCAAGGTCATCGGCAGGGCCATCCGCGATATCGGCTTGCCGCCGGGCACCACCATTGGCGCAATCATTCGCGATGAAGAAGTGATCATTGCCCACGACGATACGGTGATCGCCACCGGTGACCATGTGATCCTTTTCCTGGTGGACAAGAAACATATCCGCGATGTGGAGAAGCTGTTCCACGTGGGCCTGAGCTTTTTCTGATCTGACGGAGTGGACGACATGCTCGAATCCCTGGAGAAAATGCTCGCCAAGGGTGTGGATAATTCGCTGCTGCGGTTTGGCTTGGGCAAGGGTTATCTGGATCTGAAGGACAACGCCAAGGCGGCGGAGCATTTGCAGCGCTGCGTCGAGTTCGATCCGAAATATTCGGCGGCGTGGAAGTTGTTGGGCAAGGCGCAGCAAGGGCTGGGGGATAGCGTGGCTGCTCGCCAGGCGTGGGAGAAGGGCATCGAAGCGGCCCAGGCCCATGGCGACAAGCAGGCCGAAAAAGAAATGACGGTATTCCTGAAGAAACTCGACCGCCTGGCCTGAGCAAAACCCAAATGTGGGAGGGGGCTTGCCCCCGATAGCAGTGTGTCAGCCAATACATGGTTGACTGAACCACCGCTATCGGGGGCAAGCCCCCTCCCACATTGGTTTCTGTGGTGATCTTGAGTCAGTACCAGCGCGCCTCACCCGGTGGGCGTTTCTTGAAGCGTTTCATGCTCCACATGTACTGGCTCGGGTAGGCGCCGACATACCGCTCCACCACCTTGCTCATCGCCGCGCAGGACGTGGCGGTGTCAGTGCTGTACATGTCTTCCGGGGCCGCTTCCAGGATCACCTTGTAGCCCGAGCCGTCCGGCAGGCGCAGGGCGTGCAGGAACACGCCCACCGCCTTGTGGCCGGCGAGCATGTTCGGCACGAACTTGCTGGTCAGCGCCTGGGTTGCGAAGAACGGTACGAAGATGCCGGCGGATTCAGCCGGCTCGGGGTCGGCAGGGATACCCACCTGGCCGCCTTTGCGCACTTCCTTGATCACGCTCAGGATGCCTTCCTTGGTGGAGGCGGCCACGCGGTTGCCCAGTTGCACGCGTTGCTTGCGCAACAAGTCGTCAACAGCCTTGAGCTTGGGCGGGCGATAGAAAATGATCGGTTTGCACTGGCTGCAATAAAAATGATTCAGCACTTCCCAGTTGCCCAGGTGGCTGGTGATGCCCACCACGCCTTTACCCGAGGCCAGGGCATCGTGCAGCACTTGCAGGCCTTCGACTTCGCGCACCAGGTCGATGGAACGCTGGGCCGGCCAGATCCACGCGCAGGCGCTTTCGGTCAGGGACTTGCCGATGTCCATCAGGCTGCGGCCTACCAGGCGCTCGCGTTCGGCCGGGTCCATGTCCGGGAAACACTTGGACAGGTTGATCCGCACTGTCTCGCGGGAGCGGTTGGGGGTTTTCCACATGATCCAGCCGATCCCCGTACCGACGGCCTGTACGGCGCGCCAGGGCAGCAGGGCAAACAACCGAAGAGCGCCTACCAGCAAGGCGCCTTTAAACTTTTCCACAGGTCACTCCTGATCGTGTGTAGTACGCAAAGCGCGCATTCTAACCGGCGTTGACCAGGTCCGCGTAACGGTCGCAGTCCTGGGTGTGGTCCATGACCATGCCCGAGGCCTGCATGAACGCGTAGCAGATGGTCGGCCCGACAAAGGTGAAGCCGGCTTTCTTCAAGGCTTTGCTCATCGCTTGGGCTTCGGGTGTAATCGCCGGGACGTCGCTGCGGTCTTTGAAATGATTGACCTTGGGCTTGCCGCCGACAAACGACCAGAGCAACCCCACAGGGTCTTCCAGCGCCAGCCAGGCCGCGGCGTTGCGGCGTGTGGCGTTGAGCTTCAGGCGATTGCGCACGATGCCCGGGTCCTGCATCAGCGCTTCGATTTCAGCGTCGGTCAGCCTGGCCAGACGCTGCGCATCAAAGCCGAACAGCACCTTCCGGTAATGCTCGCGTTTGCGTAAAACGGTGATCCAGGACAAGCCCGCCTGGAACCCTTCGAGCAAAAGCAACTCGAACAGTCCCTGCGCATCGCGCAGCGGCGTTCCCCACTCTTGATCGTGATAAGCCATGTACAGCGGATCTTCAGAACACCAAAAGCAGCGTGGCATAAGGCTCCAGGGAGTGGTGGCGGGGCCGAATCGGGTATACTCCCGCTCTTTAAATCGCAGCCCAAGTAACAGGTGAATTTCGTGAGCCAGCCTACGCCAGCCGTGCGTACCTTCCAAGACTTGATCCTCGCCCTCCAGCAATACTGGGCCGAGCAAGGTTGTGTGGTACTTCAGCCCTACGATATGGAAGTAGGCGCCGGCACTTTCCACACCGCTACCTTCCTGCGGGCCATCGGCCCGGAAACCTGGAACGCCGCTTATGTGCAGCCCAGTCGTCGCCCGACTGACGGCCGCTACGGCGAAAACCCGAACCGTCTGCAGCACTACTACCAGTTCCAGGTGGTGTTGAAGCCCAACCCGGACAACTTCCAGGAACTGTACCTGGGCTCGCTGAAACATGTCGGCCTGGACCCGCTGGTCCACGACATCCGTTTCGTCGAAGACAACTGGGAATCGCCGACCCTGGGCGCCTGGGGCCTGGGCTGGGAAGTCTGGCTCAATGGCATGGAAGTGACCCAGTTCACCTACTTCCAGCAGGCGGGCGGCATCGAGTGCTACCCGGTGACCGGCGAAATCACCTACGGTCTCGAGCGCCTGGCCATGTACCTGCAGGGCGTGGACTCGGTCTATGACCTGGTGTGGGCTGACGGCCCGTTCGGCAAAGTCACCTACGGCGACGTGTTCCACCAGAACGAAGTGGAGCAGTCCACCTACAACTTCGAACACGCCAACGTCGACAAGCTGTTCGAACTGTTCGACTTCTATGAAAGCGAAGCCAAGCGCCTGATCGAACTCGACCAGCCGCTGCCGTTGCCGAGCTATGAAATGGTGTTGAAGGCTTCCCATACCTTCAACCTGCTGGACGCGCGCCGTGCCATCTCGGTGACCGCGCGCCAGCAATACATCCTGCGTGTACGCACCCTGGCGCGTTCCGTCGCCCAAGCCTATCTGCTGGCACGCGCCAAGCTGGGCTTCCCGATGGCAACCCCGGATTTGCGTGATGAAGTGTTGGCTAAGCTGGAGGCTGCACAATGAGTGCTCAAGATTTCCTGGTTGAACTGGGCACCGAAGAGCTGCCACCCAAGGCACTCAATACCCTGGCCGATGCATTCCTGGCCGGTATCGAAAAAGGCCTGCACGGCGCCGGCCTGAAGTTTGCGGCGAAAAAAGTCTACGCCGCGCCACGTCGCCTGGCGGTGTTGCTGACCGCGCTGGAAACCCAGCAGCCGGACCGCAACATCAACCTCGACGGCCCGCCGCGCCAGGCCGCATTCGACGCCGAAGGCAATCCGACTCAGGCGGCACTGGGCTTCGCCAAGAAGTGCGGCGTCGAGCTGAGCGAGATTGACCAGAGCGGCCCGAAACTGCGCTTCAGCCAGGTCATCACCGGCAAGCCGACGGCCAGCCTGTTGCCGACCATCGTGGAAGACTCCCTGAACGACCTGCCGATCCCCAAGCGCATGCGCTGGGGTGCGCGCAAGGAAGAATTCGTACGCCCAACCCAATGGCTGGTGATGCTGCTCGGTGACCAGGTCATCGATTGCACCATTCTCGCCCAGAAGGCAGGCCGTGATTCCCGTGGTCACCGCTTCCACCATCCCGAGAGCGTGCGCATCACCGCGCCGGCCAACTACGTCAATGACCTGCGCGCCGCCTACGTGCTGGCCGATGCCAATGAGCGTCGCGAGCTGATCAGCAAGCGCACCGAAGAGCTGGCCCGCCTGCAGGAAGGCACCGCCATCGTGCCGCCAAGCCTGCTCGACGAAGTGACCGCCCTGGTCGAATGGCCGGTGCCGCTGGTGTGCTCGTTCGAAGAACGCTTCCTCGACGTACCGCAGGAAGCGCTGATCACCACCATGCAGGACAACCAGAAATACTTCTGCCTGCTGGACGCAGACGGTAAGTTGCTGCCGCGCTTCATCACCGTGGCCAACATCGAAAGCACGGACCCGCAACAGATCATCGCCGGTAACGAGAAAGTCGTGCGCCCGCGCCTGACCGACGCCGAGTTCTTCTTCAAGCAGGACAAGAAGCAGAAGCTTGAAGACTTCAACCTGCGTCTGCAAAACGTGGTGTTCCAGGAAAAACTCGGCAGCGTCTACGACAAGGCCGTACGCGTTTCCAAGCTGGCGGCCTACATCGCGCCACGCATTGGTGGCGACGCCGCCTGGGCCGCACGCGCAGGCCTGCTGTCCAAGTGCGACCTGGCCACCGAGATGGTCGGCGAGTTCCCTGAGATGCAGGGCGTGGCCGGTTACTACTACGCCCTCAACGACGGCGAACCCAACGATGTGGCGCTGGCGCTGAACGAGCAGTACATGCCCCGTGGTGCCGGTGCCGAGCTGCCGAGCACCCTGACCGGTGCGGCCGTTGCCATCGCCGACAAGCTGGACACGCTGGTAGGCATCTTCGGTATCGGCATGCTGCCCACCGGCAGCAAGGACCCGTATGCGCTGCGCCGTGCAGCCCTGGGCGTGCTGCGTATCCTGATCGACAAGAAGCTGGACCTCGACCTGACCCAGGCCGTGGTGTTTGCCGTCGGCCAGTTCGGTGCCAAGGTCAAGCAAGCGGGCCTGGCCGAGCAAGTGCTGGAGTTCGTGTTCGACCGCCTGCGTGCGCGTTACGAAGACGAAGGCGTGGACGTTTCCGTCTACCTGTCGGTGCGTGCCCTGCAGCCGGGTTCGGCGCTGGACTTCGATCAACGCGTACAGGCCGTACAGGCGTTCCGCAAGTTGCCGGAAGCCGATGCCCTGGCCGCCGTGAACAAACGCGTATCGAACCTGCTGAGCAAGGCCGACAACCTGGGCACTGCCGACGTGGACCCAAGCCTGTTTGCCGATGCCAAGGAGTTCTCGCTGAACTCGGCCATCGTCAAGGCCGAGAACGCCGTCAAGCCGCTGATCGCCGAGCGTAACTACGCTGAAGCGCTGGCGCGTCTGGCGTCGTTGCGTGAGCCGGTGGATGCGTTCTTCGAAGCGGTGATGATCAATGCCGACGATGCCGGCGTGCGGAAAAACCGCTACGCCATGCTCGCGCGTCTGCGTGGCCTGTTCATCAATATCGCTGACATTTCCGTACTGGGCTGATCATGTTGAAACTGCTGATTCTCGATCGGGACGGGGTGATCAATTACGACTCCGACGCTTACATCAAGTCGGTGGCGGAATGGATTCCACTGCCCGGTTCGATCGAGGCCATCGCGCAGTTGAGCAAAGCCGGCTGGACAGTGGCCATTGCCACTAACCAGTCCGGCATCGCCCGCGGTTATTACGACATTGCCACCCTGGACGCCATGCACGCGCGCTTGCGCAGGCTGGTCGCCGAGCAGGGCGGTGAGGTGGGGCTGGTGGTTTACTGCCCCCACGGGCCGGATGAGGGCTGCGCTTGCCGCAAACCCAAGCCTGGCATGCTGAAAACTATTGCAGAACATTACAAGGTGCCCTTGGCTGGGATATGGTTCGTCGGGGACAGTCTCGGTGACCTGGAGGCGGCCAAAGCCGTCGACTCTCAGCCAGTTTTGGTAAAGACCGGGAAAGGCGAAAAGACCCAGGCGAAAAACCTGCCGGTAGGCACTTTGATTTTTGACGATCTGGCGGCGGTTGCCGCAGAACTTATCAACAACTAGCCGCCCTCGACTTCCTGACCAGGGATTGTTCGGGAGTGCGCTTTTAACAGGCGGGCCGTGTCCCGCAACGGTAAATGCCGCCATGTCGATCTTGCAGGCCATCAGAACCTTTTTCTTTTACCTGCTGCTGGGCACCAGTTCGTTTCTCTGGTGCACCCTGAGCTTTTTTATTGCACCTTTCCTGCCGTTCAAGGCGCGCTATCGCTTTATCAATGTGTATTGGTGCCGCTGTGCGCTGTGGCTGTCCAAGGTGTTCCTGGGCATCCGCTTCGAGATCAAGGGCGCGGAAAACGTCCCGGAGCAGCCCTGCGTGATTCTGTCGAACCATCAGAGCACCTGGGAAACATTCTTCCTCTCGGCGTACTTCTCGCCGCTGAGCCAGGTGCTCAAGCGTGAGCTGCTGTACGTGCCGTTCTTTGGCTGGGCCATGGCGATGCTGCGTCCGATTGCGATCGACCGTGACAATCCCAAGGCGGCGCTCAAGCACGTCGCCAAGAAGGGCGACGAGCTGCTCAAGGATGGCGTTTGGGTGCTGATCTTTCCCGAAGGCACGCGTGTGCCTTATGGCACCGTTGGCAAATTCTCGCGCGGCGGCACTGCATTGGCGGTCAACGCCAACCTGCCGGTGCTGCCGATTGCCCATAACGCCGGCAAGTTCTGGCCCAAGACCGGCTGGGCCAAACGCGCAGGCACCATTACCGTGGTGATCGGCGAACCCATGTACGCAGAAGGCGAAGGCCCACGCGCGATTGCTGCGTTGAATGACCGCGCCGCGGCATGGAATGAAGCGCAGCAACGGGCCATGGGCTCATTGCCGCCGGAGCCGGTGGTGGTGGAGACACCCGCTGTTTGAACTTCTGTGGATAACCTGTGTACGGTTTGTTGGCAAATTGGAGTTTTTTGATCATAACTGGCTGATCTGGCTACATATTTCTGAAACTTATAAAATCACCAAAAACGTGCATAAGTTTTTTCCTCATTAAAAAACCGGTCCTGGTGACCGGTTTTTTAATGCACACGCAAGAGGTCGCTTTTCAGTCGTCCAACAGTGGCAGTCGCAGGATGAACGTCGAGCCCGTGCCCAACTCGCTTTCGCAGGTCACACGCCCACCGTGGCGTTCCACCACGGCCTTTACCATCGTCAGGCCCAACCCCAAGCCGTCACTGCCCTGGGCCGAGTCGAAGCGCCGATATTGATTGAACAGTTCCGGCAGATCCTGCGGGGCAATGCCTGGCCCCTGGTCGCTGATGCGGCATTCCAGCCAGCCCTGCGCGCTGCCATGGCTTAACCTGACACGGGTGTTGGCGGGAGAATATTTGATCGCATTTTCCAGCACATTGAATAACGCTCGGGTGAGCAGCGATTGATCGGCGTTCACCATGCCTTCATCCGCTTCATCCAGATCGTGAACCAGGTGGATGCCCTTGAGCTGGGCGATAACCGCGACTTGATCGAAAGCGTCCATCACCAGCATGGCAAACAGGGTAGGTTGGAAGTGGTAACCATCAGCCTCCGCTTTCGCCAGTTGCACAAAGGACTCGGTGAGGCTCAACGCACGGCGGACCTGTTGTTCGATCTGGCCGAACACGGGCGATTCGCTCTCATGCAGATCCAACAGGGCGAGGATTGCCGAATGCGGCGCACGCAGGTCATGGGAGAGGAAGCGCAGCATGGTTTCGCGATGCTGTTGGGCTTCGCGTTCCTTGCTTAAATCCGTGAGGCTCAGCAGCCAACCCAGGGCGGTGTCACCTTCGGCCGGCAGCAAGGGCGCAAGCTCCATGCGCAGACTGCGTTGGTGGATATCCCGGAACTCCACGAGTACCAGCTCAGAGAGGGCAACGCGCACGCCATTGTGCAACGGCGGATAACCCAGGTCGGCCAACTGCTCCAGCAGGTTCTCGGCGACAAGGTCATTGCCGAATACCTCGCGGGCAACGCGGTTGGCCAGCAAGATATTGCCCTTGGGGTCGGTAATCAATGTGGCCACCGGTAAGCATTCGAGACCATCGGCCATGAACCGCCGGGTATCCCGTGTGCGGCTTACGGCTTGCTCCAGGGCAAAGATACGCGCCTGCAATACATCACCCTGGCTGGCGGGCGCACGGCGGCGCTCAGGCAGCACTTTGGGTTCGTTATCCAGGCGCGCCAGTTCCCAGCCGAAGTAAGCGATGATCACGCTGAGGCGGCGCCAATTCCAGATCAAGTAGCTGAGCAGCAACCCGATCAGGCTGGCCGCAGGCGACCACCAATGGCCGAGACGCAACAGGGCCCAGGCGCCGAGCACCGCTGCGGCCATGCAGCCCAGGGTCATCCACAACGCATAACGCGGACGGTAGAGCAGCAAACCCAGCAACAACGCCACCAGTGACGTCGCCATCAGCGCCGCCAGCCAGCCGGGCAGATCGACAGTACTGTGCCCCTGCAACAGACTATCGAGCACATTCGTCTGAATCTCCACCCCCTCTGTAGTACCGGGCGTGGAAGACAGCGGCGTGACAAACCGGTCGCCCATCCCGGACGCCGTCGCCCCCACCAGGATCAGGCGATTGCGCAGTTGCTCGGCAGGCACTTCACCGCGTAACACGCTGGCGTAGGACACATGGGGTAAATCGGTCTGGGCCGCGCGCACGACTTCGGCCAGGCGCTTGTCATTCGCGGGAGCGGCGGGGTCACTGAAGATTGCATCGAACAGAATACCTGCTGGTTGCGCCGCACTCAGGCGCCCGATCAGATCGGCGTGCACGTTAGGCGGCCAGGGCCATGGCCCCAGCTGTTTCAGGCTGTCCTCATCGATGGTCACCAGCAGGATGCGTGAGTCCACGGGCAGTGGAGTGAGGCGGCGCAGGCTGTCGTATAACGGGTTATTCAAGGCCAGGCCCGGGCTAAGCGACAGGTAAGCGGTGATGGGCAACAACAGCAAACCGATCCACAACCACTCACGCACGAGACGGTGAAACAAGCGCTGGGCCTGGGTAGGTTGACGTTTATCGGCCGTGCTCCAGAGCGTCATCGGTCAATGTGCCTGGGTGGTTGGTGGGTGATATGAACTGTCATGGGTCGCGGTTCCTCTCTGCTGGCTATTGTCGTCATGGGCCGACCAGCGCACTTCAGAGAACGAAGCTTTGAGCCCAGTGAAGCTCATTTTTCGGCACGCAGGAAAAATTTTTCTGTCTGATGTTCATTCCAGAGAGCCACTGAGATCAGCACACAGCCGTTTACGTCAGCGCATGCGTCGGCTGATCCTTTTCCTAACCGTCGGGAGCCGGTATCGTTCCCCTGTCGGTACGGAGGACTTTAAAGTGTAAAACCGCTCATTAGCCCCATCGTACCGATAGATCCAAGGGGTCGACGAATCCGAGCACAATTCTTCAGATTCAAGACTGGCATCTGCGCAGTACGTGCCGACGACTGCCGTACTCTTCAAGAAGAAAGGACCCACCCATGCGTGTCGCAATACTGGATGACGAACCCGCAGAACTGCGCCGGGTAGAACAGACACTGCGACAGATCCCCAGTAACGTCGAACAGCCTTGGACCCTGCATTGCTTTGAGCGCGGCGAAGACCTGCTACGCCAACTGCGCCGGGAAACCTTCGACCTGTTGATACTTGACTGGCAACTGCCGGACATCACCGGGATCGCGCTTCTTCGCTGGACACGTGAACACATGGAATCGCCGCCCGCCGTTATCATGCTGACCAGCCGGGATGCCGAGAGCGATATCGTCACGGCGCTGAACAGTGGGGCCGATGATTACGTCAGCAAGCCCTTTCGCGCTAATGAGCTGAAAGCTCGCGTGACGGCGGTACTGAGGCGCCATGGACTAAAGAAGTCGGCGACCCAGGAAGTGCAGAGCTTCAACGACCTGACCTTTGACGACGCTGAACTGACTGTGACCCGCTCGGGCAAGCCTATCAATCTCACTGAACGTGAGTACCGTTTGGCCAGTTGCTTGTTCGCCAATTTGGCGCGGCCGCTGTCGCGCGAATACCTGTATGAACGGTTTTGGACTCACGAAGAAATGGTCTCCTCGCGACCGCTGGATACGCATATCTATCGGCTGCGCAATAAGCTGGGGCTGACTGCGGACAGGGGTTGGCAGTTATTGACGATTTATGGGTATGGATATCGGTTGGAGAGCGTATCGGCAGTGACTCCGGACTGAAAAAGTTGATGTTCCACGTGGAACGCTCATATCCGTTGCAGAACGTAGCTGTTCTCGAAGCCGTGCACACTGCCCAGCACATTGAAACCTTCAAAGAAACCTGTGGCTCTGAGCAGGTCGACCGTCGGACCCACCTCTGGCGAGTGCTGAAAATCGCGGTAGTCGTCTAATACGATGAAGCCGCCCGAGACTACGCTTGGCGAGTACAGCAGGAAATCCAGCACCACGTTGCGCCGCGTGTGGCCACCATCGATATGCAACAGCGCAACGGAGGGCTCGAGGTTGTAGAAACGTTCGGCACTCAGTTCCGAAAAGCCACGGACCACCTGTGCATCAGGCAGCATCAGGTCCTTGTAATAACTAAACTCTTCGAACTGGTTTGGCAATTCGAACGGGTCAATACCAATGACGCGACGCTCGTGGTTGCATACCTCATTCATCAGCATCAACGATTTGCCCTTCCACACGCCGATTTCCACCAGATCACCCGGTAGCTCGGCAATCAGAAATGTAAGGTAGCCCAATAAACGCACTTGATCATGGAACGACAACTCGCGACGCTCCATTGCGAGCTCAGGCGGCAAGCTGGCCTGCGCCTGCTCGAAATGCTGGCCGATAAACTCCCAGATCTGCGTGATGTTGTCAGTCAACTCCGGGGCACTGGTAAATTCGTTGAGCGCTTGAATAGTTATCATGGTTCTCTCCGCTTACTTCTAATGATTACGAGGGAAGCTCTGAAAAAGACTTCCAGAATTGATAAGACATTGAAATAACAAGCGGATCAGTCAATCCCTGAACCAGGCTTTTCGCCAGGCAACCAGGTGTTCATCCCGGAGCATCCATTTATCGACGACAGCACTGCGTAGAGCCTCTCCGGCAGCGGCGCTGGCGCTTGGTTCAGCAAGATGCTCGCGGATAGCGGCAATCCATTCTTTTGACTTGTTCCGCACCCGAGTCACTGGCAAATCACCACGATAACAAAGGATGTCCGAGCAGATCACAGGGAAGCCGCAGGCGCCGTATTCCAGCAGCCGTAAGTTGCTTTTACAGGCGTTGAAGAAATTGTCTTCCAAAGGCGCCAGCGCCAGGTCCAGATTCAAGTTGGCCAGCTGTGCAGGATATCTCTCGATATTTACGCCGTTATGGAACTCATGGACATACGGACGAAGTTCAGGTGGGCACATGCCCATAAATACCCATTCCACTTCGCCAGCCAGTTCACGAACGACATCGGCGATCACGAGCAAGTCGCCACCGTGGCTCGACCCGCCCGCCCAACCGACCCGAGGTTTGCGGCCTTGTTGGCGATGGCTCGTCAGCCCGCTCCACCAGTGAATTGGCAGGCGGTTCTCCACCACACGAATGTCAGCGTTAAAACCCTTTAACGCATCGGCCAGTGGCTGGGTCGACACCACCAGCCGGTCGCACATACCCGCAGCTTTTTTCAGGCGCTTGGCGATATCTTTGGGAAACAGTTCTCGGCTTGGGTTGCTGCTGGGCAATTTAAGAATGTAGTCATCCAGCTCAAAAACCTTGAATGCCTTAGAGAAGGCCTGGGTGTTCTGCATGATTTCCAGCTGAGGCGTACTGCATTGCCGCTGGAAAATGATCGTGTCTGGCGCCAGGCGATGCAGCTCCACGGGGCGAAGCAGCCAATTGCTTACAGTGCCACCTATCAGGCCTGCGGCTTCAAGGGCCGCGAAGGGCTGGCGAACACGATAATGTCCAATGCCGAAAGGGTCGGAGGGACAGCACAGCGCGTAAGGCAAAGAGCGACCGGCCAGCGGTTGCCAAGCGACCTCGCTACGGCATTCGTAGCCAAAGCCGCCACGTTCCAAGGTCAGGTTTGGGTTGTAGGCGGGGTCGCCAGCGAGCTGAGGCAGCCACTTCTCGTACATCACCGACTGCTCGCGCTTGAAACGCTCTTGCTTGACGTTCAACTTCGCCTTGTCGACCTTATTCTGGCTGACGTTAGCTTCGTGCATGAGAAGCGCATAAGGCGTCCAGACGATCAGTTGCCCGGCCTGGCCGACTTTCAGGCACAGATCGACGTCATTATAAGAAACCCCCAGGCTGGTTTCGTCCATGCCACCGACCTGGCGGTACAACTCGGTGCGGATCATCAGGCAGGCGGCCGTCACGGCGCTGTAATTCTGGTCAACCTGCAGACGGTGCAGGTAACCATTGGACTGCATCGGGGCGCCGACGAATGCGTGGTCTGCCAAACCACGCAAGCCGAGCACCACACCTGCATGCTGAATGGTTCCGTCGGGAAATAGCAATTTGGCGCCGACTATCCCAACTTCTGGCCGCTGGGCGTGATGGAGCAGCGAACCAAGCCAGTCCCCATCAATGACGGCGGTGTCATTGTTGAGCAACACAAGATAATCACCACGGGCGTGGCTGACGGCAAAATTATTGATCGCCGAATAGTTGAACGCGTGGGGGTAACGCAGGATGCGCACCTTTTCGCTGTTCAAGCGCTCCATACCCGCGAACCAATTCTGTGCTTCAACCGTTTCGCTGTTGTTGTCGACGATGATGAGTTCGAAGTTCGTGTAGCGGGTTTTTTCCATGACGCTTTCGACGCAGCGCATCAGCATCGGCAGTTGGTCTTTAGTAGGAATCACTATAGACACCAGCGGCTGTGAGGTGTGCTGGTAGATCACCCGGTTGACCATCGGCAAAGGTCCTGGGCGCAACTCATGAGCCACGCCCAGACGTTGCAGGTGCGCCTCGACGATAGCAGCGCTGTACTTAACGACCTGGGGTTCGACCAGCCACTGGCCGAAGTTGATTGCATGATGTACCAGCACTTCACTGAGGTGTCCGACAGTGCCCAGTCCATTAATTTCAATCAACCGATACAGCAGATCGTGGGGTGCCAGTTCGGCAAAAGCGAGATCGAAGCCATTAGCATCCAGCGCGGCCGTTCGGTTGAAGGCCAACGCTCGGCCGACATACGGATAACTGCGCAACAGGTCCAGGTTCAGGTCCGGCTTGAATATCGGGTCTTGGCAACCCTCTGGGGTAAGCGTGTCTTCATCGCTGTAGCACACGCTGATACCCGGGTTCAGGGCTATACCCTCGGCGAGTAGCAGCAGTGCGTGGGGGTCGATTTGGTCTCCACCCCGAAGCAAATAGCACCAGTCGACATCGATCCCTTGCAGCAGCTCATTCAGCTGGCTTGGCCAGCACTCAGCGAGCGGCAGCCAGACCAAATTGTCGGCTGCCGCTACCCCGACAGGCTCGGCGTTAGAAAGCACCGCGATGGCTGCCGCGCCGTAAAGCTGGCGATCAATGCTTTCCAGGCTGGAACGTAACTGCGCAATGTCACCTGTGGTATCAGTCAACACCACCAGAATGTTTGGGTGCTGCTGCCAATTCGCAAGCCGTGCGGGCAAACCTTCGAACTCAGCGGCGGATAGTTGCCGGGTATCCAGCCAGCGACGATACAGATTGATATCGCGTTGCTCTTTACCCACATTCGCCAACACGCCAAAAAAACGTTCCAAAGCGTGGGCCATGGTGCCGTCCAACTGACCGCATTCAGTTTCAAAATCTTCGTCGGTCAAATGCATCTGTTCTAAGTGAGCCAACACCTCTCTACGCACAAAGAACATGGTACCGGCAAAAAAATCTGCCTGGCCTATTCGCTGTGGATCAATGCCAGCACGCTTAGCGAGAGTAAGGAGGTGAGAGTAGTTGGCCTCACTAAGGTTTTTGGCCACCGCCTGTCGGTAAGGCTCAGTGCCGAGTAGCGGATGATGCATTGGGTCGGCAAGGTACTCTACTGATTCCCTGAAGCGCACAGGGTTTAGCAGATCATTGAAAAGGTCTTGGGCCCAAGCGCTTTCCATGTGCAGCGAACGCTTGGTGTGGAGTTTGACCACCGTCTGGATGTTGTCTGCACGTAAAAACGGCAGCATTCGCAGGAACGGCAAAATATCCCTTCCGTGATTGGGTACCCGATACAACGAATAGCTCAGCCCGCTCGCTGCCAGCAGGTCGCCCACCTCTTTATCATCACCTCCCACGCAGGTGACGTAGAGGTGCAGGTGTTCATTCAATTGCATCAACCGGCGCAGGATTTCCTGCAGCTCAGCCGGGTAATACGCATGGATGACGACTCCGATTGGCGGCTCACCGTCTTCAAGCCAGGGTTGACCCAAGAACAGGGCTTCGCACTGCTCGGCGAAGGGGATAATGCTGCCGGCGGTATAGAGGTCCAGGCTGTCAGGCGCCAGGTAAGCCTCTCGCAACCGAAACAATTGAAAGGCCTGACCGGCTGACAAGGGCGCTCGGCGCACTTGCCTTAACGGCTGTGGGTTATACAGCCCCAGAGCACGTATCTGCTTGACGAACCTTGCACGACCCTCGTTGAATAAGTCTTGCATGTCTGGCTGTTTCTGGCGCTGTTCGACGTGATGGCGAAAGAGCGACAGAGGCTCACTTAGAAACGCCAAGTGGCCGTGTTGCAGCAAGTTCACATACAACGCCAGGTCGTTGATCGCATCAACGAGCACGCCTCCAAGGGCGCAAATATTCGGGACTTTGTCTATCACCTGAACCCGGCGAAACATGACGGTGGTGGGTTCGCCAATGAAGTTAACGGGCCAGTCGCAGAGCAGTGAAGTCAGGTCGGCGCCATGAAGGCAGACATCCTCGTCAAATACTTTAGACGTCTCGAGGATATCCGGCAGCGTCTCGCCCTGGGCATCTATCAAACGGCGCCGCGAGGTGACCAGCGATATGTCGGCGCGGGCATCCAGCACAGCGGCCATGCGCGTTACACAATCTGTCAGTAATACGTCATCGTCGTTGAGAAACTTGATGTACTCACCCCTGGCTTCTTCCAGGCCGCGGGTGAGATTGAGCAGACCGCCCAATTGCTGTTCGTTTTTCAGGTAACGAACCGGCACCGTGGTTTGTGCGGCAAGACGTTCAGTGATCAAACGAATACCATCGCCGCGACAGTCGTCGGTGACCACGATTTCGATATTGGCGTAGCACTGGTTGATCGCACTGTTCAGCGCTACTTCGAAGAAGCGCGGGTTGTGAGCCGGTATCGCAATGCTGACAAGCGGCAAGCGTTCAGCCAAGAGGGGATTTGTCATGCTCACACCAATTTGCACAAGGGATGAAGGTAGGACTCGCTTAAGCCGCTTTCACTGCCTGGCTGACAGCCTGACTCTTTGCCGGCCGGCCTATACGGTGCCAGTAATTGTTCTTGGGTCATTGATTCACCTGCTTTTCAGCAAGCAGCTCAGCCAGGCACTCGATCACTCTCTGGATGCTTGCATCGTTCAATGAAAGGTGGAATGGCAAACCCAGCAGACGTTCGGCCAAGAGGTCAACAATTGGCAGCGGGCCCATCGCGCACGCCTGAAAGGCCGGGTGTCCCTGGAGGGGAGGGCAGTACCAGCGGCGGGTTTCGATGTTTTTGCCCAGCAGCCGCAGTTGAATATCAGCAGCCTGGAATCCCGGGGGCAGTAGCACCAGCATAAGGCTGTAAACGCCATCCATGGGTTTGGCCTGGAGTTTCAGCGCGGGAATTTTTTCCAGAAGCCGTTCAGTGTAGCGCTGATGTAGATTGCGCCGTGCTTGAGCAACGGTTGGCCAGTTATCCAGGGCAGCCAATGCAACTGCGGCGTGATATTCGCTCATCTTACCGTTCTCACCCGCCTCGAAGACGAGCCCGCCGCTGTGTGCATCGATACCGAAGTTACTCAACGCTCGCATGCTCTGGGCATACGCAAGGTGCCGCGAAGCGACGAAACCGCCTTCTCCACTACCGAGGGCCTTAGTGGCGTGCAGGCTGAAGGCGACTTTGGTGGTCAGGCCAATCTCCTGGTTACCCCAGGCACCTGCGGCGTCGACAACAACAGGAATGCCGGTTTCGGCAGTGAACAGGTCCCACCCTGTGACATCCTGGGGGCAACCGTAAGTGGACACCGGCATCACTGCGTCGAATGGCGTTTCAGCAAGGGCTACGCGTGCGATAGCGGGCGTCAGTAACCAGCTTTCGGCGTTTACGTCACTGATCAAGGGAGTGAGTCCTGCCCGGATGATCGCAGTTGCCGTGGCGACGAATGTCAATCCGGGCACCAGTACGCGCGCTCCACGGCGTAGCTTCAACGCTTCCAAAGCAATTTGCAGCGCACAGGTGCCATTCGCCATGGATACAACGTGCACCTGCGTTGGCTCCCGACTGAATGAGAGCGACAGCCGACGTTCGAGCTCGGTTACAAGCGGTCCGAAGTTGGTGTACCACTGGTTTTCATCGATTTGCTGCCAGTAAGTGAGAATCTGCTCGACTTTAGGCATCTCAGGAACTAACAACTTGATGATGCTTTTCATGGTACACACTGCCGTCAATGAAATGTCGTCCTGTATGATCAGAGGAAGGCTTAAGCAGAATTCGCGCCAACTTCCAACGGCCATACCTCTGACGGCAAGTTCCACACTGCCGCCATCCTTCAGCGAGAAGGCCGGCCAGACGCATTATCCCGCTGGCTGCCTGGATGAGCAGGGTGGAGAGCTTCTTTGGAGGCATCAAGGTGTATCCGCGCGATGGCAACTCCGCCCCCGGCCTTGACCTGAAAAGCGAAATGGCAACATTATGGATTACGTAACACTCAGCCGACCCGATATATTTGGAACGCAGAGAGAGAAGAAGGTTTGAACAAAACTCAATGAATGCGCGAGACGCTTGAATACATAAATAAGAAGTCAGTTATTCCGAGAACAGCGCACTGGAATACTCAATACACTCCTGATACTGACAACGTTCGGCCGTAGCATTGCTCAGACCACGGATAATTCAGCTAACACTTTAGGAGCTGATATGAAAATTTACGCAATTGTAGGCGCGGGCGGTTTTGGCCGTGAAGTTGCACCTCTGGTCAACACAATGCCGAGCGTAATAGATCAAGGTGATTTCAGAATTATCTTTGTTGTCGATAACCCGAAAGATCAGACTATTAATGGCTATGATGTGGTGAGCAGGGAGTCTTTTTTAAACATGGAGGGGGATAAGTTTTTCAACATTGCCATCGCTGACAGTAAACATAGACAGGAAATCTCCGAATACCTTATTTCGGCGGGCATCACTCCATTTACTATTTCAGCGTTGAATGCGGTAAATTTGAGCCACAATACTATTGGTCAAGGCGCTGTCCTCTGCCCATTTACCACTATCACTGCGAATGCAAAAATCGGTGATTTTTTTCATGCAAACATTTATTCGTATGTTGCTCACGACTGTGTGATCGGTAACTTTGTGACGTTCGCCCCTAACGTGCATTGCAATGGACGTGTTGTCATCGAAGATCATGCCTACATTGGAACTGGCGCGATCATTCGTGAAGGCTCCCCCGACAGACCAATCGTTATTGGTGAGGGCGCCGTTGTTGGGATGGGGTCCGTTGTAACGAAAAGCGTGGCACCCTATACAACAGTCTTTGGTAATCCAGCAAAGCCCATGCGCACCACTCAACCGTAAATCAACGCGAATAGATAACCTGGCCCAAAAGGGAAGGGCTATCGGCAGGATCGGTCAGTTTCCAATCAGCGCCCTTTCCGGCCTCGCAACGCTACAGCACCCGCAAGTACCGCTCCAACTCACCCGCATTCACCGGCTGCCTCAGCATCCCCAGCAACTGAATATGATGGGTCCTGGCCCAGGCAAATATTTTCGGCTGATCGGCGAAGGTGAAGTCACCGAGTAATAAAAATCGCTTTATCAGGCAGCCGTGACTCAGCGTGCGGATGTGCTGTTCGTCGGCAGTGCCAATCTTGAAACCGTCGACGATAAAGCAGTCGATCCGTTGGGTTGTTGCCAGGGTACGCTTCACTTCCTTGATCGATGAGCACAGGCCGATCCGAAAGTAGCCGACGTCGTTCAACAGCGCGCTGTATTTCAGCAGGACGCCGGCGTGACGGCACAGCACCAGGATGTTTTTCTGCTTCACGCACTTGCCGTTCATGTCGATGATCCGTGTAGGTCGATGAACGCATGATCGAAGGTGCGTCAGCTGCCGGCCATCAGGCAGTTCTTAAAAGTGGATGAGGGTTACTGAAATTTCCCGGCGTTCACGCAATAGGTCACCAGGGCCTGGTCGGTGGTGACTTCCAGCTTGCGCATGGCCGAGACCTTTTGTGCGCTCACCGTTTTACTGCTGCGATTAACCATGCGCGCGATAGCAGTCACGCTGTGGCCGGCGACGAAGAGGCGCAGCACCTCCATTTCTCGCAGGGACAGGTCGGCAAAGCGCTCGTTGACCTGCTGCGGGTTGTGCATCACCGAGGTGGCATCCTGCACGGGACTCTGATAATTACGGCGCGATGCGATAGCGTTGAGAGCGTTCTCGATTTCTTCGTGCAGGTGGTTTTTTTGAATCACGCCCATCACGCCCAGTTCATGCAGGCGAGTCACGATCAGGCTGTTGGACATCATGGTCAGCACCAGGATCTGCGTGTCGACGAACCGCCGGGTGAGGTACTCGATCAGTTTGAGGCCGTCGCCGAATGTGGAGTCGCCGGGCATGTGGAAGTCGGTGATGACCACCTCCGGTTTTTCGCTCTGCAGCTTTTCGATCAGTTGGCTGGAGCTGGTGGCTTCGCCGACCACTTCAAAACGTCCGTCGCGCTGGATGACTTCACGCACGCCGAGCAGCACGATGGGGTGGTCGTCAGCAATCACTACGTTGATTTTCTTCATGTCTACCTGTCCGATGGTTGGCCCTGTGAGCCAGGGTTGAGCGCGAGGGCGTCCAGTACCGCTTCCAGGCGCTGTAGCAGGTTGCGCACCCGCGTGGCCAGGCTCGTGGTTAGCGAGCCTTTGTACAGCGCCTCCTCCAGCGCATTGCAGGCAGCACTCAAGCGCGAAGCACGCACCGATGCGAGGGAGCCATTCATGCGGTGCAAGTGCCGCACGACCTGTTCCTTGTCAGCGGCGTCGAGGCCCTGGCGCGTCAAGCGCATGTCGTCCTGCATGGTGGTGATGAACAACTGGTGCATGCTCGCGGAAAACGAACTCCACCCATCCATATCGCCCTGCTGCAGGCGGGTATCTTCGAGCGGCTCGACCCCGCGCTCGCCGCAATAGCGCAGCAGGGTTTTGCGCAACGCATCCAGGCTCAAGGGTTTGACCACCCACGTGTCCATGCCCGCAGCCAGGCACTGCTCGCCTTCTTCCCTCAGGGCATTAGCGGTGACGCCAATAATCGGCATTTGCCCGTCGCGTTCGCGCAGGGCTCGGGTCAGGCCATAGCCGTCGAGCCGTGGCATGTTGATGTCGGTGATGATCAGGTCAAAGGCGCCAGGCGACCAGCGTTGCAGCGCGTCTTCACCGTCTTCAGCGACAACGACGGCGGCGCCCAGTGCTTCCAGTTGTTCCTGCAAAATGGCGCGGTTGATCGGGTTGTCTTCAGCCACCAACACTCTTAGCCCCACAGGCTGGGCGATGGCGGTTTCGGTTGCTCCGTACGGCTTGACGCTGCCCGGGCGCGCTTGCGACAGCGTACGGGCAATGCCGCGTATGTCGTAGGCGTTGACCGTCCAGCTCTGCGCCAACGCGTGGGCATACGGTGCGCCGAGTTCGGTGGCGGTAATGTGCCGGCCCTTCCAAACCGCTTGCTGGCCGGGACCGGTCACGCTGTCCAGCAGCAATTCATTTTCATCACCCTCGTAACCCGACGGCAGTGCGAGCGCGCGAGCGCCCCAACGGTTAAGCCAGTCGATCAGCGATTGCTCAAGCTCCTTGAACGGTGCCCGTACGTAAACCGCCAACCCTTGCAGCTCGATGGCCGCACACTCCGGCAATGGGCCGGGGACGATGGGCACGCGTTGATGCAGAGAGAAACTGCTGCCCAGCCCCGGCTCGCTGACCACCCGCAGTTGCGCGCCCATCAGCTCGCTCAAGCGTGAGCAGATCGACAAACCAAGACCCGCTCCGCCCGCCTGCTGGCTGCCAGCCAGTTGCGAGAACGGCTTGAACAATTGCCCCAGTTGCTTTTCGCTGATGCCGGCGCCGGTGTCGGACACCTGCCATTGCAACGTTGCGTGATCCGGCTCCAGGTCCGTCACCTTGAGGCGCACGATTACCCGCCCGGAATCGGTGAACTTGATCGCATTACTGAGCAAATTATTGAGGATCTGCCGAATGCGCCCAGGGTCGCCGCTCATCAGCGCCGGCACGTTCGCGTCCACACAGGCGAAGACCTGCAAGCCTTTGTTGAGCGCGGCGGCCGCGTAGCTGTTGACCGCATCTTCGAAGATGTCCAGCGGGCAGAACGCCACGGTTTCCAGCGCCATCTGCCCGGACTCGATTTTCGACACGTCCAGCACATCGCTGATCAACTGAAACAACACCGCCGAGGAGCGCTCGATGGTCTGCAGGTAGTCTTGCTGGCGGGCATCGAGCGGGGTCAGCCCCAACAACTCCAGGTTGCCCAGCACGCCGTACAACGGCGTGCGGATTTCATGGCTCATGGTCGCCAGGAACAGCGTCTTGGCCGCACTCGCCTCGTCGGCGGAACGCTTGGCCTGCTCCAGCAACTGCGCATCGTCGACATGCCGGGTGATATCGTTGAACCCGCAGAGCACCACGTCTTCGTCCTGATAGCGACTGAACCTGAACGACACCAGCAAATGCCGCCCGGCCACCTCGATTTGCATCTCACGCGGGTCTTCGTTGCGATAGTCGCGGTTGAGCAGGCCGATCAGCTCTGCGGTTCCTTGCCATTCCTGGGCGCGCTGGTTTTCCAGCAACACCTTGCTGTTGTTGCGCTGCACCACGCAAAACCCCACCGGCGCGCTCTGCAGCATGGCGCGGTTGAATTCCTCGCTTTCGGTCAGCAAGCGTGTGGCGCGTAACGCCGGCTCGACGATGCCAGCGCGGTACCAGCGGTTGATCCGCCAGCCCAGGAACACTGCGAGCAGAAACGCCGCCGCCGTGCCCAGCAATGACCACTTGGCGAAGCGAAAGAAGTTTTCATAGCTGATGGTGTACAAACCCACCCATTGATCCTTGCCGGTGGACACCACCTTGAAGCGCAAACCTTCGGCGCCCAGACTCATGCCCACCGGCAGTGACGCTGAATCCTTGGCATCACCCAGCAATATTTCGCCTGCCGGCGAGATCAGCGTGACGCGGTGGTCGATCGGGCGTATCAGCAAGCGGTCCAGGTCGTTGATCTGCCCGGCGTCCAACAACGCCGCGACCGTCAGCAGGCCGTCATCCCTGTGTTCGGGCATGACCAACGGATTAATATCCAGGCCGATAAACGCCACAATCGTTTCGGAACCCTGCAACAGCCCTGGGGGCGCGCGCATCCAGCTCACACGCCGGTTGTTGAGTTGTTCGTGACGGGGGAGGAGCCCTTGGTGGAGGCGCGACGTCACGTCAAAGAAGTTGCTCTTGAGCAACACCGATGCCTTGCGCGTGCCATCGACGCCCGGAATCGCGATGTTGAACTGGTCGGTCGGCGAAAACAGGAATATCTGCGGCGCCGAATAGAACGAGCTGGCCCAGAATGCGCTGTAGTAATCGGTCAGTTGCACGCCCAGCGAATAACCGCCCTGCAACTGCTGCAGGTCGTAATGCTTGCGCTCGCTCAGGGTAAACGGCTGGGACAGGGCCAGGCCGTGGTTCTGGAACACGCGCTCCTGGCCTTTCTGCAGGATCTCGACACGGGACACGGGGCGGATGTCGGTCAGGGTGTTCTGGTTGCTGCGGTCATACGCACTGGCGACGCTGCGCAAAAACGTGTCGTACTCGTGGATGCTTTCGATCAGGCCCGAAAAATGAAAGTCGACCTTGATCCGCTCTTCGTCCAATACCCGTTCGACCGCCCAATAGCACATGCTGACCAGCAGCACGGTGAGACCGGCGAGTACCAGCAATAGCTTGTTGATTCGTTGAGAGCTCAAGGCGAAGACGCCGAACTTCAGGCTTGCATTTTTCATCACCGACGCCCCGGGTGCAGGAATGAGGCGGCGGGGAGTTTCTCCGCCACTGTTGCCATTCCATGGCGCGCTACAGGTAGACAATTTGGCTTCAATTTAGTGCTGGCTTAAAGCCATCTTCACGCAGCAATTCCAGAAATCTTTCAGGCGAGACCGCCGCACAAATCAAAAAGCCCTGCGCCTGATCACACTGGATCTTGCGCAAGAACTCTAGCTCGTCTTTGGTTTCCACACCTTCTGCGGTGACGATTAGCCCCAGCTTGCGGCTCAGCTCGACAATGCTCTGTAGCGCGGTGGCGAGGCTGTCGTTGTCGACACAACCGTGAACCAGCGAGCGGTCGATCTTCAGTTCGCTGAAGGGCGTAGACACCAAGTTGAAATAGGAGCTCAGGCCTTTGCCGAAGTCATCCTGCGCCAGCCCGAAGCCTTTCATGCGCAAGCGGCAGGCGCCGGCGTAATAATCGCTGAGCGACTCGGTGGTGGATGTCTCCAGCAGTTCGAAGCCGATCGAGGCGGGTTCGGCGCCCAATGCCAGCACGCGGTCATGCAGGCGATCGGCAAGGTCAGGGCTGTCGAGCAAGTGGGTCGGCAGGTTGATGGATACCGGCACTTCGCAACCCCGGCGCCGCCAGAACGCCTGGGCTTCGATGGTCTGCTCCAGCATCAGCCACAGCAATGCTTCCTCCAGCCCGAAGCATTGCAGCGACGGCAGAAAATCCCTGGGCAGCAACGTCCCCTGCTGCGGGTGTCGCCAACGCACCAGCGCTTCAGCGCTGCACACCCTGCCGTCACGCAGGGATTTTTTCGGTTGGAACCACGCCTGTATTTCTCCACTCTGCATGGCGGCCAACAGGCACTGGCGAGCCGGCTGCAGCGGATGGTTGCGGGCGACATCCAGGTCGCTGCGGCGCTTATCGAGGCACGCGCGCAGGCGCAGGATATCGCACGCCTCCACCGGCTTTGAAATCAGCCCGAGCACCTCCAGGCTCAGGTTCTTCGCCACCAGCCCGGCACTCACTAACATGCGCCGCGAGGCCACGCTCATCAGCGCCAGGGCCGGCGCGTTGTCGAGCCTGGCGATGCTCTGGATCAGCTGCACACCGTCCATCACGGGCATGAACAAGTCCGTCACTACCAGGTCGTACGGCTGCGCATTCAGGCGCTGCAGCGCCGTAGCGCCATCCCACACGGCCTCCGCCTGGAACCCACCCAAGGTACCGAACAGGTTGCGCAAAAATTCATGCTGAAACGGGTGGTCTTCAACAATCAGCACCCGATAGGGTTTCAATTGCCACTCCTTTGGTAAGGTTCCAGGCAGGTGTACAGCGTGCGCAAGGCAAACGGCTTGACCAGGCAGCGGTTCATGCCGGCCTGCAGGCACCGCTCGCCTTCTTCGCTCATCGCGTTCGCGGTGGCGCCGATGATCGGCAAGTGGCAGTCGAGACTGCGCAATGTGGCGGTCAGTTCGTAACCGTTCATGCGCGGCATATTGATGTCAGTGAGGATCAGGTCGAACGTCGACTGGCGCCACATCTCCAGCGCCGTCAGCCCATCACCGGCCAGTTCGACTGTGCAGCCGAGCTCTTCGAGTTGATCGCGCAGAATCAGCTGGTTGATGACGTTGTCTTCGGCCACCAGTACGTGAATGCCCAGGTTGAATACCGGATAGCTTTGCGCCGGTGCCGCCGCGCCGCGCATGAGTTGCCCTTGAGCAGCGCCGACCGCCTTGCGCAGGGCTTTGAGGCTATTGAAACTGACCACGCCGACCGGATTGCTCAATGCCTCATCGTGCAAGTCACCGATCGCCAGCACCCGTGGGCCTTGCCAGTGTGCAGCCAGGGTCTCGCCCAGTCGGCCGGGATGCAGTTCAACCAGCACCGCGCCCTCGGTGGTGTCATAAGCCTTGGGCAACCCCACTTGGGCGCGCGCGCCCCAGCGGCACAACCAGCCGCAGATGCTCTCGGCCAGCTCACGTATCGGCGAGACCACGCAGACCAGCTCCGGCAACAGTTCGTCAGCGCCCGCCGAGGGCTCCAGTGCAGACAACTGCTCTAGGGGCAGGTGCAAGGTAAAGCTGCTGCCCAGGCCCGGCTCGCTCACCACTCGCATGCTGCCGTTCATCAGGTGCATCAAGCGCTTGCAGATGGACAGGCCCAAGCCGGTGCCGGCGACCACGTGAGTATTACCGTCGGCCTGATAAAAAGGCTCAAACAGGTGTTGCTGGTCTTCGTGGGAGATGCCTTTGCCAGTGTCAGAGACTTGCCAGTGCAACATCACGCGCTCACCGTCGCGGCTGTCGAGTTTGACGCGCAGGATGATTCGCCCACTGTCGGTGAATTTCAGCGCATTGTTGAGCAGGTTACTGAGGATCTGCCGCAGGCGGCTGACGTCGCCATTGAGCCAATCCGGCAGTTGCGGATCGACACAGGCAAACAACTGCAGGCCCTTGCGGTGAGCGGCGGCGGCATAGCCGTGAATCACTTCCTCGATCAGCTCCAGAGGTGAGAAGCGGTTGCACTCCAGTTGCAACTGACCCGCCTCGATACGCGACACATCCAGCACGTCGCTGATCAACTGCAACAGGTTGGCAGAAGAGCCCTCGATGGCCTGCAGATAACTTCTTTGCTGATCGCTCAACTCGGTGCGTGCCAACAATTCCAGGGTGCCCAGCACGCCGTACAACGGCGTGCGGATTTCATGGCTCATGGTCGCCAGGAACAGGGTCTTGGCCTCGTTGGCCGCGTCAGCCATACGCCGTGCGTGGTCGAGCGCCACTTCCACCTGCTTGCGTGCGCTGATATCGCTGAACGCGCAAATCAACACATCCTCGCGCTTGTAGCGAGTGCGCGCGAAGCTCAGATACAGGTGTCGACCGTCGGCCAATTGCAGCTCGTCGAAGGTGTTGTGTTCGGCATCATCAAAGCCGCGACGAATCCAGTCTGCACTGCGTTGCTCGCGTTCCTGGCTGTGGCCGATCCACTGCGTATACAGCGGATTATCAAGCACCACCTCGCCGTTCTGGCGACGCAGCACGCACAGCGCAACCGGTGCGATGCGGATGACCGCTCGGCTGAACGCCTCGCTTTCCACCAGCGCTTCAATACGGTTGCTGGCCGGAATGATCAGGCGCTGATCAATGCGCCGCATCAGCCAGATCATCAGCCAGGTAAAGAGCAAGCACAGCGCCAGGCTGGTCAGCACGGGGGATATCAGCGCGGAGAACAGCGCTTGCATGTCGAGGGCGTAGACGATTTGCCAGTTGGAAAAGCCCAGCTGTTTACGAATCGCCAGATGATCCGGCAACCAGTGGCCACCCACCAGGCCGAACGACTGGGGCGCCGGTAGTTGGGCCAATTCCTGGCGCAGTGACTGGCCTTGCGCACTGTCAAAAATCAGCTCGCCGCGGGCATCGAGCAGGATGAACTGGCCGGCGTTTTCGTTGTGCAGGGCGCTCAGCAGGTCGGGCGACTCGACTTCCAGGCCCAGCCACCCCGACTGCGGGCTGCGGTCATCCAGCCGGGTGAAGATGTACAGCGGCGAATCATCGCGCTCAGGGTCTGTGAGCCACAGCTCGTCAACACTGCTGTCGTCTTGTGCGTTGAGCCGTTCCAGCAAATGTGGAGCAATCAGTTGGACCGGTTCGCGCGCAGGATTCAGGCGCAGGACCTCAGCCCGGTCGCCGGTCGCGACGTACAGCAGGTTCACTTTGTTGAGCCGCAGGTGGTCGGTCATGCGGCGCGTCAGCCAGAGGCTCCAGGCCTGTTTGTCCGAACCCAGGCCGACGTGCACCTCTTCGCCGGCGACCACATTGGCACTGGCGACCGGCGCCGTGGTGCTGCGCACGGCCGCCAGTCGTAGCGTATCGAGCAGCGTCTGGCGGCTGACAAAAAAACTTTGCGCGTTGGCGATTGCCGCATTCATGTAGCTGCGCCGCAGGGATATTTCCTGGCTCAAGGTGGCGCTCACGTAGCTGTAGACGCCAGCGTAGAACCCCAGCACCAGAGCGATGAACAACAGGCGCAGTAGCTTTCTCGCCGCCGCGGGGGTGGAGAGCGACGTGTCGAGCGGAGGTAAGGCTTGGCGTAGTTTCATCAGGGAACGTTAAGCCAAGGCCCTGGCCCTCGGAATAAGACGATCCTCAAAGTCGCAGACGGTGCTGTCGGCGCTCCCCCCGGCGTGACTTTTAAGAATCGCCTGATTAAACCCCGCACTTGCTCTCCCTAAGATTGCGGCGCCTGGACAAGCACCGTTACGCCCTTCGGCGAACCGGACAGCCTCCATGCATTGTCCTAATCACCGTTAATGAGGAGTTCCACCATGAAGCGTATTGCCTTGATCCTGGCGATGACCGCCGCGCCCGCCCTGACCTTCGCCGCGGGCCAGAACACCATCACGTTCACTGGCCAGGTATCGGATCAAACCTGCGCCGTATCGGTTAATGGCAACGCTGCGAACCCGGTGATCCTGATGCCTACCGTCAGCGCAGCCGCCCTGACCGCCGTGGGTAGCACAGCGGGCGAAACGCCGTTCACCATCAGCGTGAGCGGCTGCACCGCACCGACTTCGAACCTGGCCATCAAAACCGCGTTCCTCGGTAACAACGTGACCAGCGCAGGCAACCTGGCCAACGCCGGCACAGCCTCCAACGTGCAAGTACAACTCCTGAACGCCGCTGGCGGTTCTGCTGTGGTACTCAACGGGATTACCTCGGTTTCGGGCCTGACCCTGAACTCCGGCGCCACCAGCGCCAGCCACGATTTCGCCGTTCGCTACATCAGCGAAGCCGGTGCTGCCACCGCCGGTACCGTATCGGCCACCGCTCAATACGCCCTGGATTACCTGTAAGACCAGGCATCTGCCGGGCCGCGTGCCCGGCAGGTTTATCCACACCCCCATTCTTTATTCGCTCTGCGCCTGCTGCACGGAGAACACCATGACTCGCCTGAAGAAAACCACCCTGGCCCTGGCGCTGACGCTCGGCACAGCCATGACCTCTTGCGCGCACGCCAGCGTCGTAATGACCGGAACCCGCGTTATCTACCCGGCTCAAGCTCAGGAAAAAGTGGTGCAACTGACCAATCAGGATACCCATCCCTACCTGGTCCAAATGTGGCTCGACACGGGTAACCCGAACCTCACGGCCCAGACTGCCGATGCCCCGTTCATTGCCAGCCCGCAAGTGTTTCGCATGAACCCCAATGCCGGCCAGGTGGTGCGCCTGGTGTTTACCGGCAGCGACCTGCCAAAAGACCGCGAATCGCTGTTCTACCTCAATTTCATGCAGATGCCGGCCATCAAGACCAGCGAACTGCAAGCCAACAAATTGCTGCTCAGTGTCAGTAGCCGCATGAAGCTGTTCTACCGCCCGCAAGGGCTGGCCGGCAGCCCCGACGCGCTGAGCCAGTCGCTGCATTTCAAGCTGCAGGGCAGGGCGGTGATCGCCAGCAATGACAGCGGCTATTTCGCCACCGTGCGCCGTGCCGATGTGGTCAGCCACGGCAAGTCCTACACGCTGTCCCAGGCGTCGATGATCGCGCCGTTGAGCCACGCCAACTGGCCACTGTCCGCCGGCGCCTCGGCCGCAGCGGGAGACACCGTGCGCCTGACCCTGGTCAACGACTTCGGTGCGGATGTCGTCACTGATCTGCCGCTTCTCTGATCGGCCCGGAGTGATCGTCATGCCTACCCGTCGCGTATCAACATTCAAAATGGATTTTGCACGCGCACACCACCCCTGGTTGCGCGGTTTCGTTCACTCAAGCCTGCTTGGCGCGCTCAGCCTGGTCAGCCCGGGCATTGCTATTGCGCAAAGCGCTACGGCCACGCCCGGCGACGCCTATGTGTTCGACGACAACATGCTGTTCGGCGGCGGTTCGCTGGCACGCTTCAACAAGGTCAACGCCATCGAGCCAGGCCAATACCGGGTGGACTTGTTTATCAACGGCCGCTTTATCGACCGCGTCGACCTGCGCTTCGCCGACCAAGGCGCAGGCGATGTTCAGCCCTGTCTGCCCGTCGTGCTGCTGGAAAGCGGCGGCGTACTGAAAAGCGCCATCCAGTCGCCCGCGACCGCGCAGTGCCTGGTGCTCGGCAATGCCGTCGAGGGCGCATCGACCGCCTTCGATTTTGGGCGCATGCGCTTGGACTTGAAGGTGCCGCAGAGCCTGATGCAGAAAACACCAAGGGGCTACGTTGCTCCGCAGAACCTCGACGGCGGCGACACCATCGGCTTCGTCAACTACAGCGCCAGCCAGTACCACGTCACGCGCACCGGCAACTTCAGCGGCAGTTCCGACTCCAGTTACCTGGCCCTCAACAGCGGCTTGAACGTGGGGCTGTGGCGCCTGCGCCAACAAGGCAACTTGCGTTACGACACCGACAACGGCAGTCACTGGAACACCACGCGCACTTACGTCCAACGTGCGCTGCCCGGGCTGCAAGGCGAAATGACCGCAGGCCAGGGGTTTACCTCGGGTCGGTTCTTTTCCGGCATGAGCTACACCGGGGTGGAGATCGCTTCCGACGACCGTATGCTGCCGGAGTCTGTGCGCGGTTATGCGCCGACGGTCCGCGGGATTGCCAAGACCAACGCGCAGGTCATCGTGCGCCAGAACGGCAATGACATTTACCAGACCACCGTCGCGCCCGGTCCTTTCGAGATCAGCGACCTCTATTCCACCAGCTACAACGGCGACCTTGACGTCTCGGTGGTCGAGGCTGACGGCAGCGTCAGTCGTTTTACCGTACCGTTTTCGGCGGTGCCTGAATCGCTGCGTCCCGGCCTTTCGCGCTACAGCATGGCGCTGGGCCGCAGCCGTGACTTGGGCGACCACGACCCGTTCAGCGAGATGACCTACCAGCGCGGGCTGACCAACAGCGTGACCGCCAACAGCGGCTTGCGCCTCGCCGAGGGCTACCAGGCGATGGTGCTGGGCGGCGTCTACGCCAGCAGCCTCGGCGCGTTCGGGCTGGACACCACCTACTCGCGCGCCAACCTGCCGAACGAAGGCAAGCTCGATGGCTGGATGGCGCGGCTGTCTTACAGCCGCACGTTCCAGCCGACCAACACCACCTTGTCGATTGCCGGGTACCGCTATTCCACAGAAGGCTATCGCGACCTCGGCGACGTGCTGGGTGTGCGCGAGTCGCTGCGCAACAACCAGACCTGGGAGTCGACGAGCTACATGCAACGCTCGCGCTTCGAGGTGTCGATCAATCAGAACCTAAAAGAATACGGCAGCGTGTTTTTATCCGGTTCGACCCAGGACTATCGCAGTGGCCGCGAACGCGACACGCAGCTTCAATTTGGCTGGGCCAACACCTTGCGCAACAACGTCAGCGTCAACCTCTCGGTGTCGCGCCAGAGCACCGGCAGCTACCTGAACCGGCGCAGCGGTAACTACAACGATCAATTGGCCAACGCTGTGGCAAACAATGGCGTGGGCACCACGCGCACCGCCGGTACCCAGGAGACCGTCACTCTGCTCTCGGTGTCGTTCCCGCTGGGCAGCCCGGCCCGTGCGAACGTGCCGTCGCTGAGCAGCTCGGTGACGCACAGTTCCAGGTCAGGCGACCTTTACCAGACCTCGCTATCAGGCACCCAGGGCGCCGACCAGACCTTGAGCTACAGCGTGGACGTGTCCCGCGATGCCGATCAAAAGCAGAACGTGTGGAGCGCCAACGTTCAAAAATACCTGCCCAACACCTCGATCAGCGCCAGCGCGTCCAAGGGGCAGGATTATTGGCAAGCCTCCGGCAGCGCGCGCGGGGCCCTGGCCGTGCACGGCGGCGGGGTGACTTTCGGGCCGTACCTGGGCGATACCTTTGCCTTGATCGAAGCCAAAGGCGCCAGCGGGGCAAAAGTCATGAACGGCATGGGTGCAACCATCGACAGCGACGGCTACGCGCTGGTGCCGTCGCTAACCCCTTACCGCTACAACACCGTGGCCATCAACCCCGAGGGTATGAGCGAAAAAGCCGAACTGGATGACGGCCAGCGCCGCGTCGCACCGTATGCCGGCGCCGCGGTGAAGGTTGAGTTCAGGACCCGTGTCGGCAACGCCATTCTGGTCAAGGCCGTGCGCCCAGACGGTGAGGCCGTGCCTATGGGCGCCGATGTACTGGACGAAAACGGCAGCGTGATCGGCATGGTTGGCCAAGGCAGCCAGGCGTACCTGCGCACCGAAAAACTCAAGGGCCGCCTGACCGTGCGTTGGGGCGAGGGCGCAGACGAACAGTGCCGGATGCAGTTCGACCTGGCGCGACAGGATGTCAGTCAAGCCCTGATCAAACTCAACAGCGATTGCCGTCGCCCCTGAACCTCTTTGAAATCGGAGCTCCCCATGACTCTTGCTCGCACACTGTTCACTGTGCTTCTAGTTCTCGGCGCCACGCTGGGCGCAAACGCCGAGGCAACCTGCAGACGCGTCTACAACGGCAGTCAGGTCTACGACGGCAACTCGGCGCAACTGACCTTTGGCCGGGTCAACCTCACATCAACCTACCTGCAACCGGTCGGCACGCAGCTGGGTTCGGTGGTGATCTCACCCGCAACGGCACCCGGGCTCACGAGCGAGACGGTGCTGTGGGAGTGCGATGTGAGTGACGCTGACAGTATTTACGAGGTGTTCGCCACCAACGGTGACGACCGGGTGGGCGGCTACTGGGAAATCGGCAATGGTTCAGGGGCTTCGGTCAACGATGGGTTGCCCGGTTACTACGCCACTTGGTTCCCCTATGTCGGGATCAAACTGACGCACCTGAACTCCGGCAAGGTGTTCACACGCTATTGGCAGGACGCCAAAATTACCCAGTACGACACGGTCGGCAGCAAGATCCAGATCAAAGCCAAACACTTGAGCATGATCCAGGGCGACCTGGCTCGCGTGTCCAGCCTGCCGCCTGCGTCGGGCTCGGGAAGTAACTATTGCGGCGGCCAGGCGGCCTCCAGTGGCAGCGGCACCTACAGCTACACGTGTACCCAGCCCAATGGCTATGTGCAGTTTCGCGGTGGCGGCATCGCCTCGGACCCCATTGGCTCGGACTCCAATAACCACTACAACTTCTGGGGCGCGGCCAACGGCATCGCGTTTGGCATGCGCTCCGCGTCTTCGATCAGCTACACCGCCACCTGCGTGGCCCGCAACGTCACGCCGGTGGTGAGTTTCTTGCCGATCACCGCAACTGAACTGAACCAGGGCATGACGCGCAGCAGTGACTTCACTATCGGCCTGGAATGCAGCAACACCGCAAGCTCCGGCACTGCCAACAACCAGACTGCATTGGGTATTCAAGTGGCCTACAGCGCGTATACCCAGGCCCAGTCGCTGGGACTGTTGACGGGTGGCGGCGGGGTTACCTACCTGGTATCCAACGGCTACGGTACCGACCCTTCGGTCGCGACCGGCGTGGGGATCAGCTTGCGCAACGCCAGCAACGGCAACGCGATGAATTTCCTCGGATGGTCAGGCACCGGCACGGGCGCCACCGGTGGCTGGTACCCGGTGCTGGCGGGCGCCAGCAATGCCGGCGGCAATACGTCCGGCTACACCAGCTACCTGCAGACGATCACCGCGACCCTCAGTACTTTGCCAGGCGCAACGGCCAAGCCGGGCAGGGTGAACGCCACCGCTTACGTCCTGGTGAAGGTGCAATGATCAAGTTGATGTTCTACGCAGTGCTGGTGTGGGCATGCTTTGCGATGAGCGCGTCCTCCATTTCGCGTGCCGGCGTGATGCCCGAGCAGACCCGGTTGATTTTCCATGAGGGCCAGACCCAACGCTCGTTGATGCTCGCCAATACCAACCCGTATCCGGTGGTGGTGCAAACCTGGGTCGACGACGGCGAAGGCAATCGTGCGCCGGAAAACTCAACCTCGGCGATGATCGCGCTGCCCTCGGTATTTCGTCTGCAACCTCAAGCGTTGCAGGGCCTGCGCATTGTTTACGACGGCAGCGCGTTGCCCAAGGACCGCGAGTCGGTGAGCTGGCTGAACCTGTACGAAATCCCGCCGGCTAAGACCGATGCGCCGGCGCTGCCTACGCGCATTGCCGTAGCGATGAACACCCAAATGAAAATTTTCTACCGTCCCGCTCACCTGCCCAGCCAACCGGAAAGCATGGCGAGTAGCCTGACGTTTCGGATTGAACAGCAGGCCGGTGCCTGGGTGCTGGTATGCCATAACCCAAGCCCCTATCACGCTTCGTTTTCTTCTTTACGCGTGAGTGCCACAGGACATGAATATCCTGTGGCAAAGGCACTCGACATGATGACCCCACCTTTGAGCGAGAAAACCTACCCACTGGGCCATTTCACCGATGACGCAAGGGCCAGCGTGCCCGTCAACTACACGCTAATCGATGATGACGGCCATTATCTGGATGGTCACGCAACCGCCTACGTGCACCGAGCGCAGTAATGGACATGGCGAGATTCGCTCCCCTGTGGTGGCGTCACCACCGCGCATCCCACCGTTTTATGAGCAAAAAAAAGCCCGCTATCAGCGGGCTTTTTTCTGAAATGACTACCTAACCCCAGGGGCTGGTCGAACCATTTCTTTGTGAAACGTCGCAACTATTCTGTGAACCTGCACCTGATGTAGGTTCACAAAATAGGTGATTTGGGAGCCCAAGCAAACGTTGGCAGAAAATCATCTTTTTTGTGAGTCCGCCGGCTCGGATTCACAAAAAAAATGAGAAAGGCCTACTCGCCTCACAGAATAAATGCGTTCCAATGGAAACGTTCTCACTTCAGCCGCTCAACCGTCCATCCATGGGGTTTATGTATATAAAGAAAGGAAAAGTAAATTCGAGGGTGGAGCGAGCATGCCGGTGTTGCCGTAAAAGTGAATGCCATGCTACTCAAGCTTTCGAGCTTGGTCCCCCAAACCTACGGTGGCGGGATAGGGCAGCAGAGACCTTTGAGACCCAGCCTATCTTTCAGACTTAGGCTTTTATTGAGCCCAAGGAGACAAATCCTTCTTCTATGATGGGTACCTCTGGCCCAGGACAGCATCAACGATCAGCTCGGGACTTAGGGTTCTGAACCGCTTCAAGCTCCTCAACCACTCCCAAAGGCCTTCAAAGCCAAAACGAGCTAGAGGACTCTACCGTCGTCTAGACTGGACTAACGTCCAGCCTTGGTTGATATGGTTTCTAATCGTATTCAATCACCCGCTGATTCGATTAATGACAGAGACAATTGATATCAATATTCACCATCGCCGTCTGCGCAGTTTTCGAGAAGAGTCCCATCGCTAAGGAGTGCCTCTATGAAATCTATGCTTGTGTTGATCCCGTTACTGACGGGTTGTTCGGGAGCCGTGTACACCGTGCCAAATCCCAAGATAGACGCTGACGGTCGAATCAAAGGTGTGCTTGTGTATGGGTACCAGGTCGTAGACAAGAAGACCTCGCTAGATCGGATTCGTAATCCAAAGACTGGCGAGATAACCCATTCTGCCTACAAGAAAAAAGGTACGTCCGAATATTGCGAGCCCGACGCAAGAGTTGACAGGGTCGCAGTTGCTGACTACTCGAAACCATACGCTGTCCAGTACGATCAGGCCTGGTTCGAGGCCGCGAAGTTCAGCGTCACTCTTGATAAGGGGATGCTTGCCTCGGTCGGCACAGAGTCCACGCCAGGGCCTAAGACTGCCGTTGAATCGCTACAGGCGTTGGCCTCGCTGCGCGAAGATGTGTTGAATGGATATGTTGTAGCATCGAGCAAGGCAACCAACCAAACGATGCTCGAAAACTTTGAAGGAGTGGAGTCAGCAGAAACGCCTATCCGATGTTCCTCATCAGAATAGAGCTTTTTTCCTCGATATTAGGTTGCCTCTAGAGAGTTACTGGAGCTAAGGGCGAGATTTCACTGACTCTGTCTGACTTCTAGCGAATCATTTAGCGAATCATTGTCTGTGCTGGATTTGTGCAGCTTTAGAGATGAATTACTCTTGCCTCGGCACGTATACCAATTCGGCGCTGCGTCAACACTGTCACCTAATTCAGAATGTTCAGGTCGATGGTAGTGATTCGTTTCGCCCAATTTAGCCCCTCGAGAACAATGACCAGTTAACCCTGGGCAGCAGCGCTGGTCATTTCGTAAATACTCACGCTAGGGACAACTTCTCGCGATTAAGGCCCCCTGCTTTCTTCCAGGCTTCGAATCGATGAGTTGCCGCACCGAAACTGATCTCCATTTCAGCACCAATGGCGTACCGACTTTTCCCCGCATCGAAAAGCCGGTAGCACACTTCCACGCCACGGTCGGATAGTTTTCCGTTCTCAAGCTTATTCCTTGGGTCACGGGGATCAATCTCCGGACCATCAGATGTGTCCGGTACGGGGGCCAACAGAGATTTCAAGTTGGCAAATCCGGTCATCACACGTTCAAGTCCTGCGGTGATGTTGTCGATGGCTTCACCAACAGCTTTTGGGTCGTAGTGGTTCGTGTTCATTTTTTTTTGCTCTTTATGTAGGTAGGTAACTTAAGGAAGGTAATTTATAGCCGATCAGTTGGTTTCGTGCAATGACTATTTGTAACCTACCTACAGAAAGCATTTTCGGACCTCTAGCAAATAGGCGAACATCTGCCTCTGAGGATTTCTTGCCAAGGCGCTCATCTGCTTGGTGCCGTACCTGATGCATCAGTACAACTGGATTCGACTGCACCAGTTTAACGATGGGTTGGCCCCAGCTCAGGCGGAGAAAAAATTTAACGTCGGGTCCGGGAATAGTTGGCAACTACTTAGCGCTCACCATCGTGTTTCGTGCCGTAGCGCCCAATGAGCTTGGAGCTCGGCGAATTGAAGCTGGCTGCCCGCTTTAGATCAAATTGCAAGCGGTTGATAGAACAGATCTAGGCGCTCCTATCCGGCGTTGCTATGGCGGATGATTCGGCTTTGAGCCTCTCAAGCTCTGTATTTGCCGCTGCCAACCGTGCAAAATAATCCTGTTCAGCTGATTTTTGTTGCACTTGGCGCCATTCACGGAAGCTACCAGTCAGCCGTAGGATGTTTTGTTCCAATTCTTCCAGAAAGCAAAGGCCATCCTTTTTCGGCCATGACATTTTTCGTCCCAGCAGCTGTGCTTCCATCACTGCAAGCAAAGAGTCAGGTGGCGACATGACCGCTGACGTGTCAATACCTGGGACCAAGCTCGGGTCTGGCGTCGGAAAAAAGCTACTTTCAAGCAAAGCACCGGCGAGCTGCTGCAACGTCAATCTTTCAAATCGAATTCGTGATCGCAAACGAAATGGCCAGTCTCCTGAACCACTTCCGGGTATCTGAATGGATGCTCCGTCTGCAATCTCAAAGCTCACGTCTCCGATTCTTCCTCTAGTAAATGTCTCTCCAGAACAGTGAAAATCATACAAAGGTTTAGAGTCGCCACGCTGGTACGATTGAATGGCAAGCCCGGGCAAATATTCCAGGTAACCTACCACCCACCCGCCAGGATCCCAACCAAGGGTCAGATAAACTTGTTCAATCGCATGGACAGTCCCGCTGACTACCGTATCGCTTTCTTTAAGAGTGAGAACGGCAGGCTCACTAGCGCGGCTGACTGCACATAAATAAGCCCAAGGCCAGTAAGATGTTGAGGGCGCCAAAATCCTATCCTGTTCCCAAACGCCAGGACTCAGAATGTTTTCGTCGTAAGAAGCCCACACGCTGTAGGCATCGCGGAAAAACTGCTTGAGCTGGTGACGCTCAACGATGACTGCCAGCTCAGCCCTGAGCAGCTCCCACACAGCCTGGACGGGGGGAAATTGCTCTTCATCAATTTTCGCGGTAGCGCTGAAGAGGTTTGATCCCTCCGTAAGTTGACTGATAGCGCGAGCTCGCGCCATTCCGACCAGCTTTGCAGTTGCCAGCGCTAGTTTTAGATAGTTTTGGGGATGAGCGCACAGCCGCGGCTCGGCCGTACGTTTACTTTTGTTATTAGCCAGGATGCAAAAGGCGTTTAAGGCGTTCACCGGCGCATCCACGTTATGGGGGATGCCTGACTCGACCACGATTGCACTTTTCGTTACCTTCCGAGCCTTGGCTGCCGTAAGCATGATTCCCAAATTACGAGCTAGGGTCTTACGCTCATAAACGGGCATCACTCCCTTGTTCTCGTTGATTTTCTTCTCAATGATGAGTGCAAGGTATGCGCTGTTTTCCTGCGATGAATCGCCTTCCGAGACCATGTGTAGAGCTCCTGCGATTAATAATAAGGGTTACGGTTAGGCTGCTGCGCCCGGATATACCGCGCCCGGCTTGCACGAGCCCTAGAGACCTTCCCGGTTACAGGAGTCTGAACACGCAGCCAGATTTCGCCCCGATCATCGCGTTCGATACCAATGATTCGCCACACGCAGCCGAAATCAGTGCCTTTCAAATGCACCAGCATGCCGATGGTCAACGCGTACAAGGGGATTGGTGTTCCTTCGTTTAATCGTCTGCGCATTTTGTTCTCCTCAAAAATGGACATTTCGGAAGAAATTGTGGCGATCAAACAAAACGACATCTCTATGAAAATATTAGATTCATTAAAAAATCTACATAGATTAGCGCGTCATATTTACATAGATAATATTAAATTTCTTTCTATTTCAATGGCTTACCCACCGTCTGATTTAGGAGGTAGTGCGAACCAAGCTTTTGGTCCGCAGCTCATTGCTTGCCATTGAGTCAAGCATCGAGCTAATCTCTCGTGCACTCTGTGTTAGCAGAGGCCGGGCGTTTTCAAGCCCCAATGTCTGGCCTTTAGGCCCATGCCGAGCAGTAGTCCTCATCCAGTTGAGCTTCTGCATACGGACGACACCTTAGCTATCCGATTGGACGCAAGGAACACATCACGGCCCCACGCACTTTAGTGCTGCGTTGCCAAATAAAAAAGCTCATACGCATCTAAGGATCAGATAGCGTAATGGCACGCTTAGAGCTCGTGAGGCTCGATGCATTGTTGCCCACTGAGGCTTCAGCAGAGCAAACATACCGCCCCGACACTCATGACCTTGAGGGCAAGACTGGCAAGTAATAGCCAGGAATTGTGGTTTTGGCTTTGTGCATAGAGCCTTCCCATTTTCTGCCTCCCCCACCTTTCAGGTGAAGTACCCGAAACGGTGTTTGTGTGACCTTTAGACGGTCGAACAAGCGGCAGATCAATATCACCGCCGGCAATCAAGGCGCAAAATCAACTGAGGACGCACATAGGATTTGTGACGACTGCAGGCTTCACTAGGCGTGGCTTTGATGCACTGGAGCATTGGCCACAGCCGAAGCGCAAGCAATGTCACGGGGATAAACACCTGTGACGTATCTGGATCCTTCCATCGGTTGGACCAATAAACATTGGCTGAAACACGCCCGCAAAAGAAAGTTCTTCTATTGAGGATCTCTTATGCGCGGATTGCGTGGGCAACCTGATTGGCTGAAAAAGATTTTTCCTCCGATTGTGAAGGAAATTCTGCGTCTGATTTTTCGCAAGCTTGTTGAGTGGGCTTGGGAGAAAGTACGCGAGATGATCAGCTAACCCTCAAAAAGCGGCCCACTCGGTGAGCCGCTTCCGCCAATGTAAAGTTCATCACCTTTCTGATGGTCAGACGATCGCGACGGCTCTAGGCTAGTGCAAAGATGTCTGTTGACTGAAGCGTCAACCTTCCGCCTTCACTTCCCTCATTTCGAAATCAATTCGCTCATAAACAAGCCGTAGATACCAAACGAGGAGGCATGACCGGATGAGGAGTGCATACGCGACGAGTATTGCTCCAGCGCGCCAACAAAAAAGGCCAGCCCGCGTGGGGTGGCCTTTTTCCTAACGCGAAGCATCCTTCGCTAGTTAATCCAGCAACGGCAATCCTAGCTGACTTAAAAACTCATTGTGATTTTGCGTGGCGGTTTTGATGCTATTGTTAATATTTGACAACTCAGAGTGTATGACAGAAAGATCAATTTCCTCCTCAACTTTTGCTGTGCTTACATAACGCGAAATATTAAGATTGAAATTATTCCTCTCGATATCTTCCATACTTACGCGGCGCGAATAACGTGTTTCTTCTCTGCGGTAGCGATAGGTATCAATGATCTTCGCGATATGCTCTGGCAAAATTTGGTTCTGCCGCTTTCCTTTCTCAAAGTGTTCGGCAGCATTTATAAACAATACGTCATTGGGCTTCTTGCACTTTTTGAGTACAAGGATGCATACAGGTATACCCGTAGAAAAAAACAGATTGGCTGGTAACCCAATTACCGTGTCTATGTTGCCGTCCTTAAGCAGCTTGGTACGTATGCGCTCCTCGGCTCCGCCACGAAAAAGGACGCCATGCGGAAGAATTATCGCCATTACGCCATCTTGTTTCAGGAAGTGGAAGCCATGTAACAAGAACGCGAAATCCGCAGCCGATTTAGGCGCTTGGCCATAGTTCTTAAAACGTGTGTCCTCTCCCAATGCTTCGCTCGGCTCCCAGCGGTAGCTGAAGGGTGGATTGGCAACCACAGCATCGAATTTTGGCATCCTAGCCGGGTTGGTCTCGCGCAGCATGTCCCACTCGTTGAGCAGGGTATCACCATGAAAAATCTCGAATTCCGAATCCTTCATACCATGCAGCAACATGTTCATACGAGCCAGATTGTAGGTCGTGATGTTCTTTTCCTGACCATAGATCTTGCCAATGCCATGTGCCCCCATCCGATGACGAACGTTCAACAAAAGCGATCCAGAACCGCACGCAAAGTCGAGCACACTATCAAGATTGGAGCGTTGACCAGTCGCGGGTTCCTGACCGTCTAACGTCACAATTGCAGACAAAATGCTGGAAATAGGCTGTGGCGTATAAAACTCGCCTGCTTTTTTGCCCGATCCTGACGCAAACTGTCCTATTAGATACTCATAAGCATCTCCCAGGGTGTCACTATCGGTACTGAACTGACCTAATCCTTTAGAGATTTCCGCGATTATTTTGCAAAGGCGGGCGTTACGCTCGGGATAAGCCTTACCCAGCTTGTCCGACGCAAGGTTGATCTCCGAGAATAAACCTCTAAAAGTACTGGCAAAAGACTCTTCTTCAATGTACTTAAAGCCCGCCTGTAGAGTACTAAGGAGCTTCGCATCCTGCGTGCGCGCTAATTCAGCGATATTTCCCCACAAATACTGTGGCTCAATCACGTAATGAACCTTGCGACGCATCTGTTTTTCAAATTCAGGCACATCTTCAAAATTGCACTCATACCAACGCTGCAGCGGTGTAGAAACTGAATCGTCGACCTGCTGTGGGTAATCCTCCCCTAGCTCTTTCTGAGCGGCGGCCTCAAAGTTATCCGATAAATAGCGAAGGAAAAGAAAGGCCAGCATATAGTCACGGAAGTCATCCGCATTCATTGCACCGCGTAATTGGTCGGCAATAGCCCAGAGGGTTTTGCCAAGTTTCTGTTTTTCAGACTCGGTCATGGAGCACCTATAATCTCAGCCTCAGGAGCCTGAGGAAACAATTCGGGGTTAAAGGGGTAACGGCTCAGGAAGTCATTCAAAATCTTCCTAAAATAATCCTTGTTCTCATCAAGCATCTGCTGCGGTTCGTAAAGCGAGTAGTTACCGTGGCTTAGGATATTAATGAGACGAGCATGTAGTATTCCGTCCAAATCATCTTCCTCCTGTTTAATACAGGCAGAAAAGTTCTTATGGCCATGAAAACTTGCCGTTTTTTCTAAAATTGTACGTAGCATATTGAAGTGGTGAGTAAACAACCGATCTTCTCGTGCAGCTTGATAAAGCTCAGCCAACGCTGCCACATGGTGGAAAAATGGAGTATCGCCATCCTCCGGCCGCAGCAGATACCCACCGCCTATTGGATGCTTATTAACGACGTACTTGCGGGCCTTACCCATTTCGTTGCATAACACGTTGAAGAACAGCGTGTGATGAGTAGATATTACCGTTTTAAGCTTGTTATCCTGACGCTTAAGCAGTTGTGCTAAGTGGTTGGCAACAGCAATCGCATTGTGCTCATCCAATGAGGAGATCGGATCATCAATGTAAAGGTACTTTACCCACTGATACACCTCGATTTCTGGATCCATTGCCAGTTCGACCACCGCTAGGAAGAAACACCAGATAAATATGTTTTCTTCGCCACGAGAGACTTTAATATTGTCAATGATTTGACCGCCAACCACTCGCGAAAATCGTACAGCGCTTTCCACTGTATCAATGCGAAAATCGAAGTCCGCGTAACGCTGCAATAGCGGCCGGATACGGTTATCCATCTCCAGCTCAAATAAGCCCTGAAAAAAACGCGAAGTTTTATTTAGCAACAAACGACGATCTGCATCGCCCTCCAAGTCGTTATTCCAATGAAACAGATCTTCGGTAAAAGCATTGAAATACAGCGTATCGCGGGTCTCGTCTTGCTTGCCCTCATCCTTAAATGCCATAGATAGCCGGGTCTTGCCAGTGCCATTATACGCATACAGCAAAATTGCCTTTTTGGTTTCCAGCTCTGCGCGTAAATATTTCGCGAGGGTAGCCAAATCCGCTAGGGGCTGTCCTTGCTTCATGAAGCCACCTCATTGAGCGCAGGAAAAAGCTGCTGCATTAAACCTAGTTTATGGGCTTTGAGGCGTTCAATTCTTAGGAGCTGTGCAGAGATTTTCTCATCAAGTGACGTGAAACATGCAGCGATCCTTAATTGTTCAGCAATATCAGGAACCGGAATGATAACTTCATTCTTAAATGTGGTGGGATTGATATTTACCTGGCTGATACTTGGGCGTGCCAATGCTTTTATTTTTTTCTGATACTGCTGCGAATTTAATATAAAATTACAAAACTCTGGAATTATCTTATTTTTATCAAGACGATAAGCGACTATGTAAGATGCTGTAATACAGTCTATATCTCGATCAAATAATGATATTTTTCCTACAAGATCAGGACTATTGGTACGATTTAAAAGAATATCACCGCGAATGAGGCGAATTTTAGCAAAAGACTCATCGTCAAGATCGATATAGGCTAAGTTCGAAAATTTCAGCCCGCCATCCACCATATTCCCCATTCGGAGAACCGGATATTTTCCTGATTCCGATGTTGAGCTAGAGGTTCCATAAAATGACTTAACTACCAAACTTTCTAAAGGTTTTGTCTGCCACTCAGCAGCGTCCCGAAACTCTGGAAACCGTAAATTCGGCAACGATTCGCCATCCCGGGGAAATAGCTGCTGCATTAAACCATTTTTATGCTCCTTGATGGCTTCCAGCTTAAGAGTCTCTGCCCCAACCAGATCGTCTAGGGATGAAAGACAGTTGGCGATCTTATTTTGTTCCTCAATAGACGGTACGGGCAAACACAGCTCTGAAAATTGCTTATAGCTGACCATTTTACCGTCGCGGAGCCCCTCAAGATTTTTTATCATCTCACCGATAAATCGTTCAGTTTTCAGGTAGTGCCTGAAGTAATCTTCTGCGTGTCCTGATTTAAGTCGAAGAATTACATAAGCCGGGCTGCAGATTCCACGATATCGCGAAAATTCTATCCCGCCTTGAAACGAACGAAGGCTGATAACAAAGTTTCCAACCTCAACAACCTTATACCCTTCGATACTTTTATCAGCCACGGACACGTGATAATCAATCATTTCACGTGGAATAGCACCAAACTCCTGAGTTATCGCTAGCACAGGGAGATCGGAGTTGTGATTTTTGTTGCTGATTTGATCGAAAATCTCATCTCCAAATAAGCTAGCCCACTCGGCTTTGAATTCAGGGAAACGCAAGATCGGCTCCGAAGGAGATCTATAATTCCTACTCATATCATTTCGCTCCCAAGCCACGCAACAATGGCTTTAGACAGATTCCCCTTGCAATTTTTTGTATGCTCTAAGTGCGATGAGGCTAAAATTGTACGCAGAAAATTCACTCTATTTAGAAAAAAGGCAAGTGTATTGGCAAGCGGAGTGGGAGCAGAATCGTTCATAATGGAACCGGTTGCTGTAAAGTTTACGATTTTGGCTCTGTCCATATGCAGCCCTGATAATAAGAGGTTATCCGTCAATTCCCGTCCTCATATGCAGCTAGGCCAGCTATCTCTCTACCTTGAGCTAGCTGTTGCAGAAGCGGAGCCAAATCCTCCATCAGTGCCAACTCCTTCAATCGCCTACTTTTCCAATTGAGTCCGAGCGGTTCCAGAAAATCGGTGAGCTTTTCTCCGTCAAAGACCCGGCGACGTAGTATTTCATTGACGAATACTTGAAGTGTTTCTGGAGTTAACCCGTGCTTCTCAGCTATACCGACTAGCTCATTATCCTTCTTATCCGTCTTGAAGCGATCAAAGCCGCTGCGGATTTGTGCCTCGTTCAATGCCTCATTCATAGGCAAGCCACGAATGTATTCAGCAATGTCCTCGCGCTCGTCAACAAATTTGGCATCCGATTGAATAAGGCCAATGAGCTGTTCCCGATTCATCGTGAGTTTGCCAGGCTTTTCCTGGGTCAGCTTCGCAATTAACCCCATAATGTAGTCATAGTCGATAACAGCAGAAGCAAAAAGCACGAATTCGAAATCCAGTTGCTGCACTTCTGGAGGTGCTTGCTCACGATCCTGTTGCTCTTTCAAGCGCTTGGCGGTTTCCAGATATACGCCTTTAAAAGACTGCAGCCTATCGGGAGGGATAATTTGGTTAATTTGCGAAAATTGTTCTTTTGAAAGGTCAGTATATTGATCGAGTTGGGTTTTGAGACGCTGTACGTCTTTAAATAAGTTGACGAACTGCGCCCGAGCGACATCGCCTTTAAGACTAGCGACGTTCTCCGGAGCATATGCTACTCCTTGTGACTGCATGAATTTAGCAAGCTTGTCATTGGCCATCCGCAGATTATCTATCACCTTAGGCGCAGCATCCACCAGCCAGATTTCACGCGCGTTATCTATCTTCTCGCCCGAAAAGAGCGCTATTGCTTCTTCAACAGGCTTTTGTTGCTGGCGAAAGTCTAGGATGTTGCCGTATGGCTTGCTATCATTTAGCACACGGTTAGTACGAGAAAATGCTTGGATGAGCCCGTGGTACTTAAGGTTCTTGTCCACATATAATGTGTTGAGATACTTGGAGTCAAAACCGGTGAGCAACATATCAACTACGATTGTAATATCGATCTTCTGAGTGGCAGGTAGATCAGTATTTGGGTACTGCTGGTCCTTGATACGCTTTTGCACATCCTGATAGTAAGAATCGAACTCGCTAATGCGGTGATCTGTGCCAAAACGCGCATTGTAGTCAGCAATAATTCGGGTAAGCGCGGCCTTCTTACCCTCAGGATCTTTTTGGTTATCTTCCTTTTCTTGAGGAAGATCTTCCTGTATCTGCTGAACGTCTTTGTTGCCGTCGGCGGGCGGAGAAAAAACGCAGGCTACATTTAGCGCGCGGAAGTCAGGGTCTTTCTTCGTTTGTTCGCTTTGAACGCTGCGAAATAACTCAAAGTATTCAATAGCATCATTGATACTAGCAGTAGCCAACAAAGCATTAAACTTTCGGCCGTTGGTGGCAGCATCGTGTTTGCTCAAGATAGTCTCAATAACTTTATCCTTGGGCAGACCTTCGCCTGGTTTTGGAGGATTTTTTCCTTCAGGCTTGAAGAAATCTATATGAAACTTCAGTACGTTCTGATCATCAATGGCATGGGTGATAGTGTATTCATGCAGGCAACGCTGAAACAGATCGTCGGTTGTACGGTAACTTGCCTGCTGGCCTTCAATCTGCTGGGCACTGGCGTTCTGCTCGAAGATCGGCGTTCCCGTGAAGCCAAAGAGCTGGGCCCTAGGGAAAAACTCCTTGATTGCCTTGTGATTCTCACCAAATTGCGAGCGATGACATTCATCAAAAATAAATACCATACGAGCTTCGCGTAATGGCTCCAAGCGCTCCTTATAGTTACGCTTGTTAGTACCGTCTAGGGCCAACCCTAGTTTTTGAATGGTAGTAACGATTACCTTGTCAGCATAATCATCGGACAGCAAGCGCCTTACTAAGGCCTCAGTATTGGTGTTCTCTTCGACACAGCCTTCTTGGAATCGGTTGAACTCCTCGCGGGTCTGGCGATCGAGATCCTTTCTGTCCACCACAAACAGACACTTATCGATGTCAGGATTGTCCTTGAGCAGAGTAGATGCTTTAAAAGAAGTTAAAGTCTTCCCTGAGCCCGTTGTATGCCAGATATACCCATTACCACAGTTTTGGTGAATACAGTCCACAATGGCATTGACGGCATATATTTGATATGGACGCATCATTAGTAGCCTTTGCTCACTCGCCACCAAGACCATATAGCGACTAATCATCTGGCCCAGCGTGCACTTGGCGAGAAACTTCTCGGCGAAACTGTCTAACTGAGTAATCGGCCTGTTGTCTTCACCAGCAAATTGATAAACGGGTAAGAAGCGCTCGTCAGTGTTAAAACTGAAGTGCCTTGCGTTGTTGTTAGCGAAATACTGGGTAGAAGTTTGGTTGCTGACAACGAATAACTGCAAGAAGCATAGAAGTGTCTTTCCGTAGCCATTCCCCGGATCACTCTTGTAATCAACAATCTGTTGCATGGCACGTCGAGGGCTGATCTTCAGCGCTTTCAACTCAATTTGCACCACTGGGATGCCATTGATGAGCAGGATTACGTCGTAGCGCTGATGACTGCTGTCAGTGTTCATCCGCAACTGGTTGATAACCTCAAAGTCGTTCTTACACCAGTCACGGATGTTGACTAAGGTATAGTTCAGAGGAGTACCGTCATCTCGCTCGAAAGCGTTTATATTGCGCAGGGTTTGTGCGGCATTATACGCATCGGGCGTTACTATGCTGTCCAGCAGACGTCGGAATTCGCTATCCGTCAGATGAACTCGGTTAAGACTTTCAAATTTTTCTCGAAAGTTTTTTTCAAGAGTATCCCGGCCCCTAATATCAGTGCGAAGTGTGTATTTGAGGTCAGTCAGCTTGGCGATGAGTGCCTGTTCAATATGGTGTTCGGAGGTGCTCACTCAATTATTCCTGTCATCGGTATGCCACTTGGCGGCATTGAAGAGGTAAGAGCTTTGGTAGCGGCGGTCTCACGCGGCTATCGCGAAGCAGCATCTACGCACTACTTTTAGCCAAAAACCCCAGACCAGCGAGCTTACTTAAGGTATTCCTTGCCTTTGGGCTGAGGCTGAGGCTCACAAAATTGAGACAGTATAACCGGCCTAAGCCACATCATTTCACCGAATACTCAATAACCTGCCTAGGTATTCCCTGACTCCGTCCTTGACAACCTGGACCGAGTCGCTCAATTACTCTGCCGGCTAGAGGGCATTTTTGACAGACATATCGCGCAAAACCAAATTCCAACGTCATCTATTATCAAGGGATCGAGCGGAATTTGGTCGCTAGCCGCCCATGACTCTTGAGACCACCCGAATAGCGGAGGCAGTTTTTCGGGTTCAGATGAGTAAATGCAGAAATTTGCCGATACGGTCACTGCCCCAGCTTCTGAGAACCGGGTGAGGACCGGTGGGCTAATCATAGGGACGCTTAGCCCAGTAATCCGATTTTTTACTGCGTTACCCAACGTTGTTAACACAGTAAAAAAGTGGTTAACAAGGGCGATTGCAATGAGTTGTATTGTCAGTGGTGTGCTGCCCTCCAAGCTAGGTAATCCATCAATTTCTTGCTTCGAGGCCAAACGTATTGCCGACATGGAGACTTCACAATTGACGGCCCCGCAACAGGGCGGAACCCGTTCATCCAGAGATGATGCGTCGTGTGCTTGGGTGACATGCCCAGAAAAACCGCCAACTCTGGGCCCAATATGTACTTACGCCTGAACCTTTCGATAGCTGTGGGTTTAACCATGAGCACTGTGCTCCGGCCCCTGCGAACCGACATACTCCATAGGATCCCTAGTCGAACCATTGCATAGGCGACTTCCTCTTTGACACCTAAAAGTGTTGCCGCTTTACCGACAGTGATCCCTGGAGAATCTGATGGCTTCTGGAGCGCACTCTGCATCCAATCAGTTAAGTCTTGAGGTCTCAAAAGCCAATGTCCTATCGCCGCCTTGCTTTCGTCCGCATCCCTAAAAGCTCTGAGCTCTCCAGATTTGATCGCCTCAATCATCTCAACGAGACCTCCACCCGTTGGCAGGTGATGCTTAGCCAGATAATTGACCGATACAAACACATCACCGTGAGGAGCCTGTATACGCTCAAGCCCCAAGCCTCTAAGCGAGTCAACATCTATTAGCCATTTTTCACCGGCCTTGGGCTTGCCGCCATAGAATTTCAGAATGCCTCCTGAGATCAATTGCCGCACTCGCTCAAGATTGATGTGCAACAGCTTGGCCGCTTGCCTCAGGTTTACTGTTTTCGCCATAAGAAGCGCGAGCTCACGGACCTGTGAGACATCAACCACTTTGGACTTACGGCCGCATGAATGCACGATTTCCCTAGCGTCAACTTCGCCGTGGTCATGCAGTCTCTGTACACAGGATTTAGGCAAGCCAGTTACACGAGCCGCCTCATCAATAAAGACCCAACGATGTTCGGTAATCGTCTTTTCGCTCAGATAACGGTTTCTCTTCGCTAATGGCGCCTCCCATTCCCGTTGAACATAAGACTCGAACTCCGCACGAACGAACGCATAGCAAGGCGCTTTGAGATCATGATGGATGTCCCTGTAAATCGGCCCAAATGCGGAAGCTAGTTTCCAATCCGTTCCAGTGGGTCTGGTCGATCTGAGATCGCTCAGCAAGTCAGTGAATGCACGCGGCCAGTTCATGAGTATTTCACCGGCCGCTTGAGCCAATTCACGCGATATTTCGAGCGATCCTGAATCGGCCAACTTCAACGGCTTCGAGCCTTCTGTTCGAACGATCCTGGCGGCGAGTCTCACCGATAAGGCATGGAGCTCCTCATAGGTCAGGGCATCCAAATCGCTGAATACGGAGTTGTATTCCTGCCTAAGCCTCGCCTCCATAGCATCTGTCATCCAAGTGCAAGCTCCCTCCTCAGCGGTAGCTGAAGTAGCTCCTGAGGAGAAGAAAAAGCCACAGGTTTTACAGCTGTTTGCCAGCATAGCGTCGCGGTTTATCTTTGCGGAACACCCCGGGCATCTATCCTCCAAGTGGACTCCATGACTGGAGCAGCTCGTGACGAGGGTTAGATCCCATGACTCTCTCCAATACGAGTGTTCAGCCAAACAACATGAGCAAAAACGCTTGCACTGTAGCGACCAGGTCTTAAGCGCCTGTGTCGTCGGTCGTCTAAGCAAAAGGGATACTGCCGGCCAGCTCACCGGCAGCGTCATAGTGCCAAACCAGTTGGCTACGTCATCATCACTGGCTTCCTGAAAAGCCTTGATCAGTTCGTTACCCACTAAGCCATTGGCTCCTGCCAATCGCTGCAAATATCCTAGTAAGCTCTCATCTCGATGAGGATGAACGTTGATTAAAAGACCGAACATTTCTGTACCGTGAGCAATGAACTACCGAGAATGTGGAGTTGAAGTGATAGGACCGGAGTTGTAGCTCCGGCCCTCTCGATCAGGACGCGATCAAGTCGAAGTTTTCAAAAGGTTCACGATTACCAATCAGTGGCTTGAAATTGAAGCTTTCACTAAACGGATTGCGCTCGGTGATGGCTTGGCTCCAGACCTCATCCCTGAAAGCTTCAGAGAGCACCTCGAGATTGATACCCTCAAGATTTCGATGCTCAACTAGCCATACAGCCCTATCCAGGATCTTGATCAGGTAGTCGATCAACCCATACGAAGCAAGATGGAAACGCTGTATGAGCTGAGTTTGCGAGAAGCTGATTGTCCTAACCGGCAACAATCCCGCGATCGATTCAAGCAACGATGCAAAGTGTGTCGAAGCTCTATCGCCATAGTAGAATCGGTTGTAGTCAACTATTGCGGAGAACCTACGACGCAGTTGCTCGTTCGCCCACAGGAGCCCCTCCGTGCGCTTCAACCCCACCAGCACAAATGTGATGCTGGTCTCGTTCATCATGCTTTTGATCCAGTCCGCAGCCTCGTGCGCATCGTTACGGCGGTAATCAACTAGGTGTTGGGCCTCGTCGAGCACCACTACCTCAACACCAAGCCTGTTCATGAGTAGGATGATTCGCTCGAATTTGACCTCTGCAGAATGACCACGGGAATCTGCGTAGGGATCGTTCAATGCTCTAAGCATCGCAGTGGCCAAGTTCTTTTTGGTTGGCGATGAGGGGATTTCAACAACCAGTACGGTTCGTTTCTGCGTAGATACATGGTCTGCAGCTTTCAGTTGCTGAACATACTCCCTGATCATCGTGCTCTTACCCACGCCGCTCGGACCTTGAATAACTAATCCCTTACTCGCCCCCGTGCGCTTGGTATCACCATGTACCTCGGCCAGGCGCGTCAAAGCTCGCATGGCCTGTGGGGTATCAATGAAGAAATGACGCAAGGAAAAGGGTAGGGTGCCTTCTTCCGCAGTTTTCATGGTCTGCCTCCTACAGAGGGTGGACGGTAAGAAACCTTGAGGGGCGCGACAGTTGGCAAGGCTTGGCTGTCAACCCAGTCCACCTCGGCAACCACTACCGGAGAGCTATTCGTGTCAACCTTGCGTCCTTCCCTGTCCAGCTTGGCACGCGCGGCCTCACGCCGGCGGCGCAACTTCTGAGAAGTTTTAGCTTCATCAATTTCTTCCCGAATTTCACGATAAGTCCGATGCAGTTCGTCAAAACTAGGCGTTTCCCTGCCGGCCTCCCTCAGCGCTTTTTGCGCAGCTTTCCACAGCTCTCGGCTCTTACCAATCATTCGCTTGTCCTTGACTGGCACCTGCAGGAAGACGCTTCTGAAACGATCATGTACCCAGACATGGCCAGCTTCGTCTCGATAGCGAACACTGACCTTTTCACCCGGCTTCAAGCGCATTCGCAACTGAGCAAGTTCACTGGAGTGATAGCCGATGGTGTCTACCTCGATTCCATAGTGATGAACCTTAACGGCGCAGCGTCGAGCGAGAATGCACTCCAGTGCATCCAGGTCTACCGGCAATCGGATCAAATGCTGCTGCTCATCATTGAGCCAGACCTGAGCAGGTGTCTTTTTGTTAAGTCCACGATGTGGAGTCTGGTGGTAACCATCCACAATCCACTTCACGACGGCAGCCTCCAGCTGCACAAGAGTGAAACAAGCGTGCTGTTCTGAATCGTAATCTCCACGTTGTTGCACATTGGAGAACGTCGTGCCTGGGAGGTTGTGAATCAATCCCAAATTTTGGGTGCTGAAAAACCTTTCAACTGTTCCTTTTTCCTCAGGAGCTCTGGAAGCGGGGTACAGAATCTCGATCCCCAAATCGTTAAAGCCAATGACTAGGTCACCCGCGTGAAACTCCGCAGCGTTGTCCGGTGCGATTCGAGTGGGCATGCCATGAGCCCGCCATTCGTTCTTCACGTTAGGAAAACGCCGTAAAAGATCTGCTTTGGGGCGAATTGCACGCTCAATGACCCGAAGAACAGATTCGGTATTTGGCGCAGCGAGATGAAGTAGGTACCCCATGACCATACGAGAAAACTTATCTACTACAACCGTCATATAAGGACGCCCAATTACCAAGCCGGTCTCTTCGTCTACAAGCAACAAGTCAAGCAGGGTATGGTCGATTTCCCAACGCTCCAGAATATGATTGATCCGGAGTACTCCGGTAGCCGCTCGGTGTTTTTTCTTCGCCGCATGCTTACCTAACTGAGCCTCGTCTACCAAGTAGGGATCAAGGTTGGCAATATACCTGCGGATAGTCATTCCACTTGGCATCGCCAGTTGGTTAGAAGGCAATCGACCAAGATTTGACTCCTTGATCCTTAGATCTAACTCACCAATAACTTTCGAAACACTGACAGCTGTCTCATTCAGATACAACTCATCGATGACCTCATCAAGGATATCTTTCAGCTCGCCAGCAATCGATGCTGTACGTCCTTTCTTAGAGTGCTTTGGTAGCAACTTTAAGACGTCTTTTCCCATATATTTCGAAGCCCACCGTCTAATAGTACTTATCGACGGAACACATGAGTCTCCGGCTCTTCTTGCTATTTCTTTCAATTTATCCAGCATGATTTCTTCACTCGGAAGTTTCGATTCCCCTTCCTCTCTCACGCCCTCAAGATATGCCCTGCGACGCAATGCCTCTTTGCTATGACGGGCCGGAAAGCAAGATAGATCAGGGGGTGCGTTTCGAACATGCGGGATTTCTCCAATAAAAGGTTGGTCTGGGCAAACTTCAATTTCCCGCTTTTCGTACCCACTATAAAACTCAGCCTCAGTTAATTTAGTAGGTTCACCCAGCTCATCGAAAAATAGCAAGCGACGATCTACCAATCTTCGTTCGAGCTTCATTTTAACGCCGCGTACTAAGACAACTAATTTTGCCCTAAGCGAAAATATCTGCATGGCGGTGCCCACCGTTAATGAAGATTTTCGATACATCGGAAATAGGTATTTCGAGATCTACACCTACAATTCCTAACCCCAAAAAAAGCCAAGCGTCCGCCTTGCCAAAAATAGCAATAAGCTCACTCAAAGTTTCAGGCTTCTGCATTTGAAGCCGCTGGTGGATTTCTTTCATACGCAAAGCCGTGAGCATAGGCCCACGACGGTGGTACATAAGTTTTTGTAAGTTTTTCGACAAAGGCTGACTGTGAATAAGCAGGTCGGTAACGATTGAAAAATTGCGGTCGGTAGCAAAAAAGTGCTGCTTAACTGCTTCCATTTTTTGCTTGACGCTGGATATCAACAAGCTCTTTTGGTACTTGACTTCGAACCACCATTCCCGACCATCCATAAGGTACACACGTACGTCGGGATAGTATTTTTTGGTTGAGCCACTGATAGAAACTAACTCGAGGCTTGGCTGTACGAGATAACTGCGGACGATGGGAGAAAGCTCCAGAAGCCTGACAAAACCGCTTTCCAGTTGTGATTCACACTGAACAGGACCTCCATTCTTCACGGAAGGAAAAGAGATCCTTATATGATTCGAACTCCTGGTAATGACCTTGCGCACTGACATTGAACACCTCCACAAATCTTTGAGACAAGCGCCTGCGCTGCACCCGAAAAATTAGACGCAGAGCGGGCTCCAGGAGGGACTTTCGACAGGCAACACTTCCCCGTCGAGGGCCCTCGCTGAAGTCGATTTTTTGGGAGAGGATTGACAAGCGCCAAAAAAAGGCAGAAATTGCGCGGGTTCGTTACGCAAGATGTACCTGGTTGTAGGCGCTGTCAGAGCCTCTAATTCTGCAGTATCTACATTTTTCGATGCCTCCTTATGAGATCGTCGAAGAAAGCAGTTATGCCTTAAACCTATTGTCCAGATAGGTTCTCAAAGCATTTGCTGTTACCGATGGCCGTTAGGAACTTGCTTCAACAAGTTAACGTAACCGGCTGATTTTTTTGGGACGCTCTTACGGCGTAAGGGCGTGCCAGATTTTACTCCTACCATTCGTCTTTCTCCACGAAAATCTTCAATATCTCCTTGACGAATTGATCCGTTATTGCTACGCGTTGCGCGTTCATTTCGATACTTGCGGTATCACTCACTCAGACGCGCTCATCTCGCTACATTCAATCAACTCCGCACACGCCTATATCTAGGCAGTCGTCCGCTTCCGCCCCCATAAGTTAGTAACCAGTGACCGGGAGAGCAGGATAGAAACCGAATTTTCGAGGAAATAAAAAAGGCCAATTCAATGAATTGGCCTTTTTGCATTTGAGTCCGTCGATCATGTATTTGTGAAAATGATCAACTATTGTGTGAACCTACACCTGATCAGAAATCCAGGTTGGACACGGCCAGCGCATTGCTTTCGATGAAGTCACGACGAGGCTCGACCGCATCACCCATCAGGGTGTTGAAGATCTGGTCGGCGCCAATGGCGTCTTCGATGGTCACGCGCAGCATTCGACGCTGAGCCGGGTCCATGGTGGTTTCCCACAGCTGATCCGGGTTCATTTCGCCCAGGCCTTTGTAGCGCTGGATGGTGTGACGCTTGGTGCTTTCAGCCATCAACCAGTCCAGGGCTTCCTTGAACTCCTTGACCTGCTTCTTGCGTTCACCACGCTGAATGTAAGCGCCGTCGTCCAACAGGGTGCTCAGTTGCGCGCCGAGGGTGACGACTGTCTTATAGTCATTGCTGCCGAAGAAGTCGCGGTTGAAGGTGACGTAGTTCGACAAACCGTGGGAGATCAATTCGATCTCCGGCAGCCATACGTTACGTTCACGGTCTTCGCGCAGGCTGGCTTTATACACCAGGCCAGACTTCTCCACCGTGCGCAGACGCACTTCGTACTGGGCCAGCCAATCCTGCATGTGTGCATGATCGCCCAACTGTTCCAGGGTGATGGCCGGCAGGTAGATGAAGTGCTCGGTCAGCTCCTGAGGGTACAGGCGCGACAAGCGCTTGAGCGTCTTCATCACCATGCGGAAGTCATTGACCAGGCGCTCCAGCGCCTCCCCGGAGATACCTGGAGCTTCGTCGTTCAAGTGCAGGCTCGCATCTTCCAGGGCCGACTGCGTCATGTACTCTTCCATGGCGTCGTCGTCTTTGATGTATTGCTCTTGCTTGCCCTTTTTCACTTTGTACAACGGCGGCTGGGCAATGTAGATGTAGCCGCGCTCGATCAGCTCAGGCAACTGACGGAAGAAGAAGGTCAGCAGCAGGGTACGGATGTGCGAACCGTCGACGTCGGCATCGGTCATGATGATGATGTTGTGGTAGCGCAGCTTGTCGATGTTGTACTCGTCACGGCCGATGCCGCAGCCCAGAGCGGTGATCAAGGTGCCGACTTCCTGGGAGGAAATCATCTTGTCGAAGCGCGCTTTCTCGACGTTGAGGATCTTGCCCTTCAACGGCAGGATGGCCTGGGTGCGACGGTTACGACCCTGCTTGGCGGAACCGCCAGCAGAGTCACCTTCCACCAGGTACAGTTCGGAGAGGGCAGGGTCCTTCTCCTGACAGTCAGCCAACTTGCCCGGCAGACCGGCGATGTCCAGCGCGCCTTTGCGACGGGTCATTTCACGGGCTTTACGCGCCGCTTCACGAGCACGTGCGGCGTCGATCATCTTGCCGACAACCAGCTTGGCTTCGTTCGGGTTCTCCAGCAGGAAGTCGGAGAAGTACTTGCCCATCTCCTGTTCCACAGCGGTCTTCACTTCGGAAGACACCAGCTTGTCTTTGGTCTGGGAGCTGAACTTCGGATCCGGCACTTTTACCGAGATGATCGCCGTCAGGCCTTCACGGGCATCATCACCGGTGGTGGCGACTTTGTGCTTCTTCGCCAAGCCTTCCGCTTCGATGTAGGTATTGAGGTTACGCGTGAGCGCGGAACGGAAACCCACCAGGTGCGTACCGCCATCGCGCTGCGGAATGTTGTTGGTGAAGCACAACAGGTTCTCGTTGAAGCTGTCGTTCCACTGCAGGGCGATTTCAACGCCGATGCCGTCTTCACGCTGGATGTTGAAGTGGAACACCTGGTTGACCGCAGTCTTGTTGGTGTTCAGGTATTCAACGAACGCACGCAGGCCGCCTTCGTACTTGAACAACTCTTCCTTGGCGCTGCGCTCATCCTTGAGGATGATGCCGACACCGGAGTTGAGGAACGACAGTTCACGAATCCGCTTGGCCAGGATGTCCCAGCTGAAGTGGATGTTCTTGAAGGTTTCAGCCGAAGGCTTGAAGTGGATCTGGGTGCCTGTGGTTTCACTGTCGCCGACGATTTTCATCGGTTCCTGTGGCACACCGTGGACGTAAGTCTGTTCCCAGATCTTGCCGCTGCGGCGTACGGTGAGCACCAGCTCTTCGGACAGCGCGTTCACTACCGACACACCTACACCGTGCAAGCCACCGGATACTTTGTAGGAGTTGTCGTCGAACTTACCGCCGGCGTGGAGCACGGTCATGATGACCTCTGCCGCCGAGACGCCTTCTTCTTTATGCACATCTACCGGAATACCGCGGCCGTTGTCGCGCACGGTAATGGATTCGTCCGGGTGGATGATGATGCTGATGTCGTCGCAGTGACCGGCCAGAGCTTCGTCGATGGAGTTATCGACCACCTCGAACACCATGTGGTGCAGACCGCTACCATCATCGGTGTCGCCAATGTACATACCGGGACGTTTGCGTACGGCATCCAAACCTTTCAGCACTTTAATGCTGGTCGAGTCGTACGTGTTTTCTTCGCTCATGCCTTCACTCCCGATGGTCGTGGGTCTGGGTGATACGGCCTTGTTCCACGTGGAACAAAGCGACTGGCGTTTCCGTCTGCCAGCCTTCCCTCAATAATTCGTGGTCTACACAGGTGATAAACACTTGGCAGCGTAAGTCTTCCAATAAGCGGCATAACGCGCGGCGGTGTTGCTCGTCGAGTTCGGACGGCAAGTCATCCACCAGATAAATACACTGACCGCGTCGGGCCTGGCTGACCAGGTGCCCCTGCGCGATACGCAATGCACACACCACCAACTTTTGCTGGCCGCGGGACAGAATATCCGCAGCATTGTGAGCGCCTAATCTAAGACGCAAATCAGCACGTTGGGGTCCGGCCTGGGTGTGGCCAATCTGCTGGTCACGCTGCAGGGAGGTCGCAAGCACTGCAATCAGCTCGCGTTCCTTGTCCCAACCACGGTAATAACTCAGCGTCAGCCCCTCGAGGTCCAACAGCTCGCTCAAGGTCTGCTCAAAGACTGGTTTCAAGGCTTTGATATAGGCACGGCGGTATTCATCTATTTCGTCGCTGGCCAGGCACAGCTCCCGGTCCCAGGCCGCTTGTGAAGCGGCGTCAAGTGTACCATGCCGCAGCCATGAGTTCCGCTGCCGCAGGGCCTTCTGCAAGCGCTGCCACGTGGCCATGAAACGGGGTTCCACGTGGAACACTCCCCAATCGAGGAATTGCCGACGAATTTTTGGTGCACCTTCCAACAAGCGGAAACTGTCGGGGTTGATCAACTGCAACGGCAGGATTTCCGCCAACTGCGCTGCGCTGCGCGCATTTTGCCCATCGATGCGAATCTGAAACTCCCCGCTGCGATCACGGGATATCCCCAGAGCGCTCTGCCCACCTTCAGCCAATTCAACTTGGCCAAATACCGTGCACGCCAACTGCTCGTACTGGATCACCGGTAACAGGCGAGCGCTGCGGAAGGAACGGGCGAGCCCCAGCAGGTGGATGGCTTCCAGCACGCTGGTTTTGCCACTGCCATTGGCGCCATGAAGAATGTTAATGCGAGGGGAAGGGGAGAAGGTCACCGGGTGCAGATTGCGCACCGCGGTGACCGAGACACGACTGAGGGACATCTAGCTTCTGCTGAGCATGATTACAGACGCATCGGCATAACAACATAAGCCGAGTCGTCGTTATCGGATTCTTGTACCAGTGCGCTGCTATTGGAGTCCGACAGAATCAGGCGAACCTGTTCAGTGGTCATCACCCCCAGCACGTCCAGCAGATAGCTCACGTTAAAGCCGATCTCCAGGTTGCCGCCGTTGTAGTCGACGCCGACTTCTTCTTCCGCCTCTTCCTGTTCCGGGTTGTTCGCCTGGATCTTCAGCTGACCATTGGCCAGTTGCAGACGAATACCCCGATACTTCTCGTTAGACAGAATGGCGGTACGGCTGAACGCTTCACGCAAGGCCTGGCGATCGCCAAGTACCAGCTTGTCGCCACCTTTAGGCAACACGCGCTCGTAGTCGGGGAACTTGCCGTCGACCAGCTTGGAGGTGAAGGTGAATTCGCCGGTGGTCGCGCGGATGTGGTGCTGACCCAGAACGATGCTGACGTTGCCATCCGGCTCAGTCAGCAAACGCGCCAATTCGAGGATACCTTTACGCGGCACGATGACCTGGTGACGATCCGGCTGGCCGATATCGGCGCGCATCGAACACATCGCCAGGCGGTGACCATCAGTGGCGACCGCGCGAATGATCCCTTCGGACACTTCCAGCAGCATGCCATTAAGGTAGTAGCGCACGTCCTGCTGGGCCATGGCGAAGCTGGTGCGCTCGATCAAGCGACGCAGCTTGCTCTGCTCCAGGCTGCAGGTCAGCGAACCTGGGCCTTCTTCCACCGTCGGGAAATCGTTGGCCGGCAAGGTGGAGAGGGTGAAACGGCTGCGCCCGGCTTTGACCACCAGTTTCGATTCATCAACCTTGATGTCGATCAGCGCGTCGTTCGGCAGGCTCTTGCAGATATCCATCAGCTTGCGTGCCGGCACGGTGATCTCGCCAGGTTCGGCGGGCTCTTCGAGCTGCACGCGGCCAACCAGTTCGACTTCCAGGTCAGTACCGGTCAGGGACAACTGCTGGCCTTCGACCACCAGTAATACGTTGGAAAGCACCGGCAAGGTCTGTCGGCGCTCGACGACGCCTGCGACCAGTTGCAGGGGTTTCAACAGGGCTTCGCGTTGAATGGTGAAATGCATGGTCTAGTCCCTTGCCTTAATAAGCTGCGCTGGTGTCATCAGGTAGTCAGTGTACGCAGCAGGTTCTTGTAGTCCTCGCGAATATCCGCGTCGGATTCCTTAAGTTCGTTGATCTTGCGGCACGCGTGCAAAACCGTGGTGTGGTCGCGACCACCAAATACATCACCGATTTCCGGCAGGCTGTGGTTGGTCAACTCTTTGGAGAGGGCCATGGCCACCTGGCGCGGGCGTGCGACCGAGCGCGAACGGCGCTTGGACAGCAGGTCGGAAATCTTGATCTTGTAGTACTCGGCAACGGTGCGCTGGATGTTATCCACACTCACCAGTTTGTCCTGCAGCGCCAGCAAGTCTTTCAGGGATTCGCGAATCAGCTCGATGGTGATGTCGCGCCCCATGAAGTGGGAGTGCGCGATGACCCGCTTGAGCGCACCTTCGAGTTCACGCACGTTTGACCGAATACGTTGGGCAATAAAGAACGCGGCATCGTGGGGCAGGTCGACTTTGGCCTGGTCGGCCTTTTTCATCAGGATCGCGACGCGAGTTTCCAGCTCGGGCGGCTCTACGGCAACCGTCAAACCCCAGCCGAAGCGCGACTTCAAGCGCTCCTCAAGGCCTTCGATTTCTTTCGGATAACGGTCACTGGTGAGGATCACCTGCTGTCCGCCTTCGAGCAGGGCGTTGAACGTGTGGAAAAACTCTTCCTGGGAACGTTCCTTGCGCGCGAAGAACTGAATGTCATCGATCAGTAACGCATCAACGGAGCGGTAAAAGCGCTTGAACTCGTTGATGGCGTTGAGTTGCAGGGCCTTGACCATGTCAGCCACGAAGCGCTCCGAATGCAGGTAGACCACCTTGGCATTCGGGTTCTTCTTTAACAGATGGTTACCCACAGCGTGCATCAAGTGCGTTTTACCCAAGCCGACGCCGCCATAAAGGAAGAGCGGGTTGTAACCGTGCTTGGGGTTGTCGGCCACTTGCCAGGCGGCCGCACGAGCCAACTGGTTGGACTTGCCCTCGACGAAATTCTCGAAGGTAAACGTGCGGTTCAGGTAGCTGGTGTGCTTGAGCGCGCCCTCCACCTGCACGGTGCGCTGTTCGGCACGAACGGGAGCTTGTTGAGAACTGGCTCCGGCCATGGGATCGAAGCTGTCACGGGACGGCTCTTCGTTCTGCGGTGCATTTTTAGGCGCAGATGATTTGGCGGGCGTCGGTGCAGGCGCTGCAGCAACCGGTGCAGCCTGGGACTGCGAGGCAGCCGCAGCCAATGGTGCATTCGGGGCAGCGCGAGGGGCGGAGCTGCGTTTGCTGCCTATTAATAAGGAAAGCACGGGGGCGATGCCGTTGCCATGTTCGTCGAGCAATTCGAGAACGCGGCTCAGGTACTTCTCGTTGACCCAGTCGAGAACAAAACGATTGGGCGCGTAGACACGCAACTCGTCGCCTTCGGCTTCGACCTGTAGCGGACGGATCCAGGTGTTGAATTGCTGGGCAGGCAGCTCATCGCGCAAAAGCTCCACGCACTGCTGCCAAAGTTCCACTGACACGGATATCCCCTAAGTTGAAAGCCGGTGAGGCAAAAACAGGCGCCATTGTAGCGGCCAGCCGTCCACTTATCCACATGAAGGTTGCTCACAGGGCACCCAAAATCAACGCCTTAACGGGAATAAAGGCGACCGCCGGTCTGTGAATAAGCTCTGTGGATAACCGTACCTGAGCTCGTTGCACAAGTAGGGGCAAAAGTCTGTGGGTAACTGGCCTGTGGATAACAACCCATTCCACCCACAGCTTATCCGACAGCGCAGCACAGGCAGAGCACCGTTTCTCCCCTGTGTTGTCATCCTCTGTACACCACGTTGAATATGGCCTGAACGTAGTTATCCACAGAAGAACGCCTCTCTAGCTTTTATAAGCTTTACAGAAAAGCTTTAAATAACTTCCTTCTTTATTTTTATATCTATGTCACTCCTCGTGGAAGCCAGGCGGATGGAAAGGGGGAGGTGGCCTCCAGATATCTAATTGAAGGAAAAGCTGGTTGGAAATTGACCTAGAGGCTTGCTTTCTCTAGAATCGCCGGTCTCTTAAAACGGGGGCCATTCCGGCCCGTTGTGGACGAACCAGGTAACAACGCCATGAAACGTACTTTCCAACCAAGCACCATCAAACGCGCCCGTACTCACGGCTTCCGTGCTCGCATGGCTACCAAGAACGGCCGTGCTGTCCTGTCGCGTCGCCGCGCCAAAGGTCGTGCGCGTCTGGCAGTTTGATAATCCGGTACTGGTGGTGAGTCAGGACTTCAGTCGGGAAAAGCGTCTGCTAACCCCCCGGCACTTCAAGGCAGTCTTTGACTCCCCCACCGGCAAGGTTCCGGGGAAAAATCTCCTGCTCCTTGCGCGTAACAACGATCTTGATCACCCCCGTCTCGGGTTGGTGATCGGCAAGAAGAGCGTAAAGCTCTCCGTTGAGCGCAATCGCCTCAAGCGTCTGATGCGCGAATCGTTTCGCCTCCACCAGGACACTCTGGTTGGGTGGGATATTGTTATCGTCGCGCGCAAAGGCTTGGGGGATGTAGAAAACCCCGAATTGATTCAGCATTTCGGCAAGCTCTGGAAACGTCTGGCGCGTACCCACAAACCAGCACCAGCAGTCAGCACCGAAACTGTAGGGGTAGACAGCCTTGATGCGTAAACTGGCAATCGTTCCGATCCAGTTTTATCGCTATGCCATTAGTCCTCTGATGGCCAGCCACTGTCGTTTCTACCCCAGTTGTTCCTGCTACGCGTTAGAAGCCATAGAAAACCATGGTCTTCTGCGCGGTGGCTGGCTGACCTTTCGTCGTTTAGGTCGCTGTCATCCGTGGAATGCCGGTGGTTATGACCCGGTTCCACCTATCCCTACCTCCCGTTCTTCTTCGATGGCCGAGTAATCATGGATATTAAACGCACGATCCTGATCGTCGCCCTGGCAATCGTGTCCTACGTCATGGTCCTGAAATGGAACCAGGACTACGGCCAGGCTGCCCTGCCGACTCAGAATGTTGCTACCAATCAGGCTGCGCCGGCTATTCCGGACACCCCGCTGGGTAACAATGCGTCCGCGAGTGCCGATGTTCCCAGCGCGAATGGCGAGACAAGTGCCCCGTTGGAAACGCCAGTTGTCACCAACAAAGACCTCATCCACGTTAAAACGGATGTGCTCGACCTGGCGATCGACCCCCAGGGTGGCGATATTGCCCAGCTGAAGCTGCCGCTTTATCCACGTCGCCAAGACCATCCGGATGTTCCGTTCCAGCTGTTCGATAACGGCGGTGAACGTACTTATCTGGCGCAAAGTGGCCTGACCGGCACCAATGGTCCGGACGCTCGTGCTACCGGTCGTCCGATTTATTCGACCGAGCAGAAGAGTTATCAACTGGCTGATGGCCAGAACCAGTTGAACGTCGACCTGAAATTCAGCCTCGACGGCGTCAATTACATCAAGCGTTTCAGCTTCACCCGTGGTTTGTACGATTTGAAGGTCACTTACCTGATCGACAACACCAGCGACAAGGCCTGGAGCGGCAACCTGTTTGCCCAGCTCAAGCGTGATGCCAGCTCTGACCCTTCTTCCAGCACCGCCACCGGCACCGCGACTTACCTGGGCGCCGCCCTGTGGACAAGTAACGAGCCGTACAAAAAAGTGTCGATGAAAGACATCGACAAGGGCGCGCTGAAAGAAACCGTTCAAGGTGGCTGGGTAGCGTGGCTGCAGCACTACTTCGTGACCGCGTGGATCCCGAACAAGGGTGAAGCGAACCTGGTGCAAACCCGCAAGGACAGCCAGGGCAACTACATCATTGGTTTTACTGGCCCGGCGTTGACCGTCGCACCAGGTGCCAAGGCTGAAACCAGCGCCACCCTGTATGCCGGCCCGAAAAGCCAGGCGGTACTGAAAGAGTTGTCCCCAGGCCTGGAACTGACTGTGGATTACGGCTTCCTGTGGTTCATTGCCCAGCCGATCTTCTGGCTGCTGCAACATATCCACAGCATCGTCGGTAACTGGGGCTGGTCGATCATCTTCCTGACCATGCTGATCAAGGGGATCTTCTTCCCGCTGTCGGCCGCCAGCTACAAGTCGATGGCGCGCATGCGTGCCGTGGCGCCGAAACTGGCTGCGCTGAAAGAGCAACATGGTGACGACAGGCAGAAAATGTCGCAGGCCATGATGGAGCTGTACAAGAAAGAGAAGATCAACCCGCTGGGTGGATGCTTGCCGATTCTGGTACAGATGCCGGTATTCCTGTCGCTGTACTGGGTACTCCTGGAAAGCGTGGAAATGCGCCAGGCACCGTTCATGCTGTGGATAACCGACCTGTCGATCAAGGACCCGTTCTTTATCCTGCCGATCATCATGGGCGCAACCATGTTTATCCAGCAGCGTCTGAACCCGACTCCGCCGGACCCGATGCAGGCCAAGGTAATGAAAATGATGCCAATCATCTTCACCTTCTTCTTCCTGTGGTTCCCAGCGGGCCTGGTACTGTACTGGGTAGTCAACAACGTGTTGTCGATCTCCCAACAGTGGTACATCACACGTAAAATCGAAGCGGCTACCAAAAAAGCCGAGGCGTAATTTACTCTGTGGATAACCACTCAAGACGCCCCCTAGTGGGGCGTTTTGCTTTCCGACACTTTAATTCTGGAACCTGCTGATGAGCGCTCCCCGTGAAACCATCGCTGCTGTCGCAACCGCTCAAGGTCGCGGCGGCGTCGGTATCGTTCGAATTTCCGGGCCGCTCGCCAGCGCGGCCGCCAAGGCGATCAGCGGACGGGAGTTGAAGCCGCGGTTCGCCCATTACGGTCCGTTTCTGGATGGCGACGCAAGTGTGCTGGACGAAGGCCTGGCGCTCTACTTCCCGGGGCCAAACTCCTTCACGGGTGAAGATGTACTGGAACTGCAGGGCCATGGTGGTCCGGTTGTCCTGGACATGTTGCTGCAGCGTTGTCTGCAATTGGGCTGCCGCCTGGCCCGTCCGGGTGAGTTCAGCGAGCGCGCATTCCTCAACGACAAACTCGACCTGGCTCAGGCCGAGGCGATCGCCGACCTGATCGAAGCCAGTTCTGCACAGGCTGCACGCAACGCATTGCGTTCGTTGCAGGGGGCGTTTTCCCTGCGTGTGCATAACTTGACCGAGCAGCTGATCAGCCTGCGTATCTATGTCGAGGCGGCCATTGATTTTCCTGAGGAGGAAATTGATTTCCTCGCCGATGGCCACGTTCTGGCAATGCTGGACAAGGTCCGTGATGAGTTATCCACAGTGTTGCGCGAAGCCGGGCAGGGTGCATTGCTGCGTGACGGCATGACCGTGGTGATTGCGGGGCGACCCAATGCCGGCAAGTCCAGCCTGCTCAATGCATTGGCGGGACGCGAAGCAGCCATCGTTACCGAAATTGCCGGTACCACTCGCGACATCCTGCGCGAACATATCCACATTGATGGCATGCCGTTGCACGTGGTCGATACGGCAGGGTTGCGCGACACCGACGACCAGGTGGAGAAGATTGGCGTGGAACGCGCGCTCAAAGCCATTGGCGAAGCCGACCGTGTGTTGTTGGTGGTGGACGCCACCGCCCCTGAGGCGGTGGATCCTTTTGCGTTGTGGCCGGAATTCCTCGAGCAACGGCCAGACCCAGCCAAAGTGACCCTGATCCGGAACAAGGCCGACCTGACGGGTGAAACCATCGCGATGCAAACCAGCGACGATGGCCATGTGACTATCAGCCTGAGTGCCAAATCCGCGGGTGAGGGCCTGGAGTTGCTACGTGACCATCTCAAGGCCTGCATGGGCTACGAGCAGACCTCGGAAAGCAGCTTCAGTGCACGCCGCAGGCATCTGGAGGCGCTTCGCCATGCCAGTGCGGCGTTGGAGCACGGGCGAGCACAGCTGACCCTGGCGGGCGCCGGAGAGCTGCTGGCTGAGGATTTGCGTCAGGCGCAGCAGCTGCTAGGTGAGATTACCGGCGCATTCAGCTCCGATGACTTGCTTGGCCGAATCTTTTCCAGTTTCTGTATCGGCAAATAGCCAGGTCTTTACCAGTTATAGGACACCGTACCCAACAGGGTGCGGCTGTCACCCCAATAGCAGCGCCCCGCATCGTTGCAACCGGATACATACTCCTTGTCGAACAGGTTCTTGGCGTTCAGGTCCACTGACCAGTGCGGGTCGATCTGATACCCCACCACGGCATCCACCAACGTGACACTGCCTGCATCCAGCTTCCCGTAGAGCGTCGGCGCCGTGTAGGAAAAAGTGCTGTCGAAATAACGCACACCTCCCCCCACGGACAGGCCCTTGAGCTGACCCTCCAGGAAACGATATTTGCTCCATACCGAAGCCTGATTGCGAGGAACGCCGGTCATTTGGCGCCCTTCGACCAGGGAGGTGGCGGAATCCTTGGTAATCCGCGCGTCAGTGTAGGTATAAGCCGCCGTTACGTTCAGGTTGGGCGTAAGGTTGCTGTTGATTTCAACTTCGGCGCCTTTGGCGCGGCTCTCACCCACCTGACGATAGCTGTTGGTGGTGGCATCCAGGTAGGTGTCGTCCTGTTTGCGCAAGTCGTACACCGACAGCGTCATCGCCGTGTCCCAGCCGATCGGCTCGTACTTCACACCCGCTTCATATTGGCTGCTGGTGATGGGTTTCAATGGGGCGCCGGCATTGGAAATCTGCTGGACCGGAACGAATGCCGTGGAATAGCTGACATACGGCGTGAGGCCGTTGTCGAACTGGTACATCACGCCACCTTGGTAGGTGAACTTGCGGTCTTGACTGCCGGTGCTGCTGGCCTTGTTGACCTTGTCGCGGAAATCGCTGTCGACCCAGTCCTGCCGCCCCCCGAGCAGGAACAGCCAGTGGTCATACTTGCTCTGGATCTGAGCGTATGCGCCCTTCATCTGTTGCTCGAGCAAGGTGTTTTGCACCGCGATCGGCGTGAGCGGTTCGCGCAGGTACACCGGGTTATACACATTGATGGTACCGGCGAAACCGGCGTCCCAATCCTGGTTGAACGAGGTGCGGTCGTAACTGGCGCCAAACAACACGGTGTTTTCCAGTGCGCCGATATCGAATTTGCCCTCGAGCTGATTATCCAGGGAATAAACCATGGATTTGTTGTAGCGATCGTAGGCGGTCATGTTCAGCTGAGTACCGAAGCCCCGATTATTCAGTGCGCTCGGCCAGGTTTCATGGCGGTTGATGCGTGACTGCATGTACCGGGAATTCTGACGGAACTGCCAGTCGTCGTTGAAGCTGTGGCTGAACTCGTAACCGGTGCTCCAGGCTTCGCGCTCAAAGGTATTCCAATCCGGGTCGCCGAGCATGGTGTGCTTGGACAGTTTACCGTTGGGATTAGTAAGCAAAGTGCCTGCAGCCGGCAGGCCGAGTTCCAGGTTGGTGTGGTCCTTCTGGTAGTTGGCCAGGAGGGTCAGGGTGTTGTAGTCGTCGAAATTCAGGGTCAGGGAAGGGGCGATGTAAACACGATCATCCGGTACATGGTCGGTCTGCGTGTCGGATTTGCGGCCCAGCATTACCAGGCGGCCGAGAACATTGTCGCTGTCATTGAGCGGACCGGAGATATCCACACCCAGTTGGCGTCGGTTGTTTGAGCCATACCCCAATTGCACCTCGCCGCGCGGGTTGGCGGTCGGATGTTTGCTCACCAGGTTGACCAAGCCGCCCGGTGCGTTCTCACCGTAGAGCAGCGAAGAAGGACCGCGAAACACTTCGACCCGCTCCAGGCCATACGGCTCGCTGGTGGTGTCGTACCGATTACCTTGCACACGTAGTCCGTCTCTCAACAGGCCGTAACCGTAGTCCGTGGCGTTGAAGCCTCGAATGAAAAAGAGATCGCCCGCCAGCCCGTCGCCCGCAGCAAAAGGCGGCGCGAAGATGCCGGGTACGTAACCCAGCACTTCGGTCAGTGTCTGCGATTTCTGATCCTTGATACGTTGGCCGGTCACCACCGATACCGAACGGGGTGTCTGCGACAGAGGCGTACTGGTTTTGGTGCCGACCCGGCTGTTCTGCGCCTTGTAGCCCACATCCCCTGCTATGTCCTGATTAAAGCCATCCGGTTGATAAGCACTGACGGTGGTGGGTGCGAGCGTGAGCTGGCCCGTAGGGACTGTTTGCAATCCATAGCTGCCGGGGGCCTGGGCGACGGCTTGCAACCCGGAATTCTGCAGCAGCAGGGCGAAACCTTGATCCACCGAATAATCACCATTGAGTCCGGAAGTGGTCAGCCGTGAAGTCTGTTGTGGCGAGAAGGACAGGATCACATTGGCCCGGGCGGCAAACTGGCTTAACGCACTGTCCAGGGGGCCGGCTGCGATGACGTAGTGCTGGGTGGTGCTGGCGGCCATAACCCCTGTGGATAAGAACGTACCGCCGGTGCTGGCAAGCAGCAGGCCGTAGGTGATGGCATGGCAGGAAAGTCGCTGACGGAGCGGGATGGAAAGGCGCATAGATGGGTAAACCCTGAAGGTAGCGTCGTGATTACCTGAAGGGCCGTGCGTGATAAAAAAAAGATAACCCCCCTGAGGATTATTTTTTATCAACCGATCCGGTTAACCGACACCCAGTAGCGCGTGAAGTACTTCACCCGGATCGGCAGGGTCGCTTGCAGGTTGGCCAGTACCGCGTCGGTTGAGTCCAGGCGGAACGCGCCGGAAACGCGCAGTTGAGCCGAAGCCGGATCACAGTTCAGCACGCCCGGCCGATAGCGCGCCAACTCATCGATGACATCGCCGAGTCTGGCATCGAGCACGATCAATTGACCGTCCGCCCAGGCGGCTTGCGCCACGCCATATCGCTGGGGGAGGCTAATCGTGTGTCGATCAAAATCAGCGCTTTGCCCAGCTCCGAGGGTCTTGTTGTGGTCGGGTTGATCGCCCGGCGACAAATTGACCCGATCTTCCAGCACACCGACCCGGGTGAAATCCGGCAATTGGCGAACAGTAAACCGAGTGCCCAGTGCCTGAACCCGCCCGTGGCGAGTCTCCACATACAAGGGCGTGTTGGCGCCACGTTTGCCACTGTGGATAAGTACTTCACCTTCACGCAGGCGAATCAAGCGTTGGCGCGAGTCGAACATCACATCAATGGCTGTGCTGGTGTTGAGATCAACCTGAGTGCCGTCGGCCAGTTCGATCCTTCGATGTTTACCCACAGGCGTGCGGTAGTCGGCCCATACGTTACCCACGGACGTGTGTTGTTGAACGTTCCAACCCAAATACCCGCTGCCGCCCAGTACCAGCATCCACTTGAGCACCTGGCGGCGTTCTTGCTTGCTGGTCAACGCGCGGCGTGTGAAGTCCTGGGGCAGGGCGCCAAGGCTGCGCTGCAACTGCTCCAACTGGTTCCACGCAGCCTGATGGGAAGGGTCGCCATTGAGCCATTGTTGCCAGGCCAGCCGATCAGCCGGCGTCGGCGATTGCGCCTGGAACTGCACATACCAACTGGCGGCCGTCTCGAATGTCTTGCGATCAGGGGCGGGCATCAGAGGCTGGCCATGATCAGTGAACATTCGGTCAGGGCACGGACCATATGTTTCTTCACAGTGGTCAATGACACCCGCAGTTGATCGGCGATCTGTTGATAAGTCAGCCCCTCGATCTGCGACAGCATGAAGATCCGTCGAGCACGTTCGCCCAAGCTGCACAGTGCCTTATCCACAGCCACTAGGGTTTCGATAATGATTGCCTTGTCTTCTTCACTGATGGCGGTGGCTTCAGGACGCTCGGCCAGGGTTTGCTTATAAGCCTGCTCAATGGCGTGCCGGCGATAGCGATCAATCACCAGGCCCCTTGCAATGGTCGCCAGATAATCCCGTGGCTCAAGGATCTGCACGGCGTCGCGTCCACCCAGGATACGCACGAACGTATCGTGGGCCACGTCGGCTGCATCGCAGGCGTTATGCAATTTGCCTTTGAGCCACCCGTGTAACCACGAATGGTGTTGCTCATAGATGCGCTGCACAGCTGCCGTGTGTGAAGGAGGGGACATAGGCGCGACGAGGTAGGTTAATGATAATCGCTATTATTAACTGCCCTCGTGTGTTCCCACAATAGCCGTCTTGACCGCGAATCCGCGTTGAATCCCTATGCTGGTCGACATTGAATCAGCCGTTTCTGTGGATTAAGCCCTGTGAATAACCGCCCTTGTGCCCGGTTGATAACCACGCTTGAAACCTGAGTAAAAATCCGCCTGTGGATAACCACCTGTTTAATCCACAGGCTTAAAGCACTTATCCAAGCCCCTCATTGGCACATGACCACAGACTTTTGAATCCCTGTACACGACGTAGATAAAGGCCTGTAGAAATCTATCCACAGAAAAGATGCTCAGTAGAAATAAACATAAAAACAAAGATTTAATAAATTTCTCTCTTTTAATTTCTATTGTCCGTGATCCATCCACAGCTGGTTAAATTTTGTGCAAAGGGTTCTTTAGGCAGGGCGAAGTCCCTATACTTGCCGCCATAAGCTGCAAAACTCTTTCAACCAACAATTCCTGATTACCTACATAAGCAGGCACGAGGTGCGTGGTGGATTTCCCTTCCCGTTTTGAAGTGATCGTCATCGGCGGCGGTCATGCCGGTACCGAGGCAGCACTGGCGTCAGCACGCATGGGCGTAAAAACCCTGTTGCTGACGCACAACGTGGAAACCCTCGGCGCCATGAGTTGCAACCCTGCCATTGGTGGCATCGGCAAAAGCCATCTGGTCAAGGAAATCGATGCCCTTGGCGGCGTAATGGCCATGGCCACCGACAAAGGTGGTATTCAATTTCGCGTGCTCAACAGCCGCAAAGGCCCGGCCGTACGTGCCACTCGTGCACAAGCCGACCGTATTTTGTACAAGGCCGCGGTACGTGAAACCCTGGAAAACCAGCCGAACCTGTGGATATTTCAACAGGCCGCAGACGACCTGATCGTCGAGCAGGACCAGGTACGCGGGGTTGTCACGCAAATGGGCCTGCGCTTCTTCGCAGAATCCGTGGTGTTGACCACCGGGACCTTCCTTGGCGGACTTATCCACATCGGCATGCAGAACTATTCCGGTGGTCGCGCCGGTGATCCGCCGTCGATTGCCCTGGCACACCGTCTGCGTGAATTGCCGCTGCGCGTGGGCCGTTTGAAAACCGGGACTCCGCCGCGTATCGACGGACGTTCTGTGGATTTTTCGGTGATGACCGAACAGGCCGGCGATACGCCGATCCCGGTCATGTCTTTCATGGGTTCCAAGGAGCAGCACCCCAAACAGGTCAGCTGCTGGATTACCCATACCAATGCGCGTACCCACGAAATCATTGCCGCGAACCTCGACCGTTCGCCGATGTATTCCGGGGTGATCGAAGGCATCGGCCCGCGTTACTGCCCGTCGATTGAAGACAAGATCCATCGCTTTGCCGACAAGGAAAGCCACCAGGTGTTTATCGAGCCCGAAGGCTTGACGACTCACGAGCTGTACCCGAACGGGATTTCCACTTCCCTGCCGTTCGACGTGCAAATCCAGATCGTGCAGTCGATTCGCGGCATGGAAAACGCCCACATCGTTCGCCCTGGCTACGCCATCGAGTACGACTATTTCGATCCGCGTGACCTGAAATACAGCCTGGAAACCAAGGTGATCGGCGGCTTGTTCTTCGCCGGGCAAATCAATGGCACCACCGGTTACGAAGAAGCCGGCGCCCAGGGTTTGCTGGCCGGTACCAACGCTGCACTGCGAGCACAGGGCAAAGACAGCTGGTGCCCGCGTCGCGATGAAGCGTATATCGGCGTGTTGGTCGACGACCTGATTACCCTGGGCACCCAGGAACCGTACCGGATGTTCACGTCCAGGGCCGAATATCGCCTGATCCTGCGCGAAGACAACGCCGATCTGCGCTTGACCGAAAAAGGTCGCGAGCTGGGTTTGGTCGATGACGCGCGCTGGGCGGCCTTCTGCAAAAAACGCGAGAGCATTACCCTCGAAGAGCAGCGCCTGAAGAGCACCTGGGTTCGCCCGGGCACTGAACAGGGCGATGCGATCGCCGAAAAATTCGGCACGCCGCTGACGCACGAATACAACTTGCTCAACCTGCTATCGCGTCCGGAGATCGATTACGCCGGCCTGGTCGAAGTGACCGGCGGCGGCGCAGAAGATCCACAGGTCGCCGAACAGGTGGAAATCAAGACCAAATACGCCGGTTACATTGATCGCCAGCAGGACGAGATCGCTCGCCTGCGCGCCAGTGAAAACACCAAGCTGCCTGTGGATATCGACTACACCGGCATTTCCGGGCTGTCGAAGGAAATTCAAAGCAAGCTGGGGATAACTCGGCCGGAAACCCTCGGCCAGGCTTCACGTATCCCCGGCGTTACCCCGGCAGCAATTTCGCTGTTGATGATTCATTTGAAAAAACGCGGCGCGGGCCGTCAGTTGGAGCAAAGCGCTTGAGTTCGTTGGTCACCTCGCAACACGCCGAAGAGTTATCCACAGGTGCGCGCCAGTTGGGCGTCGACCTGACCGAAGCCCAGCACGCCTTGCTGATGGGCTACCTGGCCCTGTTGATCAAATGGAACAAGGCTTACAACCTGACCGCCGTGCGTGATCCGGACGAAATGGTCTCGCGCCATCTGCTCGACAGCTTGAGCGTGATGCCGTTTATCGAAAACGGTCGCTGGCTGGACGTCGGCAGCGGCGGCGGCATGCCTGGCATTCCGCTGGCCATCCTGTTTCCCGAGTCGCAAGTGACCTGCCTGGACAGCAACGGCAAGAAGACCCGCTTCCTGACCCAGGTCAAACTCGAACTGAAGCTGGATAACCTGCAGGTTATCCACAGCCGCGTCGAAGCCTTTACGCCTGAACAGCCCTTCAAAGGAATTGTTTCCCGGGCGTTCAGCAGCATGGAGAACTTCAGCAACTGGACTCGCCACCTGGGCGACCACGGCACCCGCTGGCTGGCAATGAAGGGCGTCCATCCAAGCGACGAGCTGTTAGCATTGCCGGCGGACTTCCACCTCGATAGCGAACACGCCTTGGCCGTACCCGGTTGCCAAGGCCAACGCCATCTGCTGATACTGCGCCGCACGGCATGATTGGGAACACAAGCAAGAATGGCTAAGGTATTCGCGATAGCGAACCAGAAAGGTGGCGTGGGTAAGACCACCACCTGCATCAACCTCGCAGCATCCCTGGTCGCGACCAAGCGCCGGGTGCTGTTGATCGATCTCGATCCACAGGGCAACGCCACCATGGGTAGCGGTGTGGATAAACACGGCCTGGAAAACTCGGTCTACGACTTGCTGATTGGCGAGTGCGACCTGGGTCAGGCCATGCACTACTCCGAGCACGGCGGTTATCAACTGCTGCCGGCCAACCGCGACCTGACGGCGGCGGAAGTGGTGCTGCTGGAAATGCAGATGAAGGAAAGCCGTCTGCGCAGCGCCCTGGCGCCCATCCGCGAGAATTACGACTACATCCTGATCGACTGCCCGCCGTCGCTGTCGATGCTCACGCTCAACGCCCTGGTGGCCGCCGACGGGGTGATTATCCCCATGCAGTGCGAGTACTTTGCGCTCGAAGGCTTGAGCGACCTTGTGGATAACATCAAGCGTATCGCCGAATTGCTCAACCCGAACCTGAAAGTCGAAGGCCTGCTGCGGACCATGTACGACCCGCGCCTGAGCCTGATGAACGATGTGTCGGCGCAGCTCAAGGAGCATTTCGGCGACCAGCTCTACGACACGGTGATTCCACGCAACATCCGCCTGGCCGAAGCGCCAAGCTATGGCATGCCGGCGCTGGCCTACGACAAATCATCCCGTGGCGCCATTGCCTACCTGGCGCTGGCCGGTGAGATGGTGCGTCGCCAACGTCGCAATTCACGCACCGCTGCAGCCCAGCCAACTTAAGGAATCCCCATGGCCGTCAAAAAACGAGGTCTCGGACGTGGACTGGATGCACTCCTGAGTGGTCCGACCGTCACTTCGCTGGAAGAGCAAGCGGTGCAGGCCGACGAGCGTGAGCTGCAGCACCTGCCGCTGGACCTGATCCAGCGCGGTAAATACCAGCCGCGCCGGGACATGGACCCGCAGGCACTGGAAGAGCTGGCCAACTCGATCAAGGCCCAAGGGGTGATGCAACCGATCGTGGTGCGCCCCATTGGCGGCGGCCGCTTTGAAATCATCGCCGGCGAACGCCGCTGGCGCGCCAGCCAGCAGGCGGGCAAGGACACCATCCCGGCGATGGTGCGCGACGTGCCGGATGAAACCGCCATCGCCATGGCGCTGATCGAAAACATCCAGCGTGAAGACCTCAATCCGATCGAAGAAGCGATCGCGTTGCAACGTCTGCAGCAGGAGTTCCAGCTGACACAGCAACAAGTGGCCGAGGCGGTGGGCAAATCCCGCGTGACCGTGTCCAACTTGCTGCGCCTGATCGCGTTGCCGGAAGTCATCAAGACCATGTTGTCCCACGGCGATCTGGAAATGGGTCACGCCCGTGCTTTGCTCGGTTTGCCGGAAAATCAACAGGTTGAAGGGGCGCGACACGTTGTCGCACGCGGGCTTACCGTTCGTCAGACCGAAGCCCTGGTTCGCCAATGGTTGAGCGGCAAACCTGCACCGGTCGAAACCGTCAAAACTGATCCGGACATCGCGCGCCTTGAGCAGCGCCTGGCCGAGCGCCTAGGCTCTGCGGTACAAATTCGCCACGGCAAGAAAGGCAAAGGGCAATTGGTCATCGGATATAACTCCCTCGATGAGCTTCAAGGCGTCCTTTCCCACATCCGTTGAAACATTCGCAGAAACATTTGCTCATGTAGCGTGTGATCGGAAATCACTACCCGGCAGTTGAATAGGGGCAGAACCGCCCCTATACTCTGCGCGCATTTTGTCGGCACAAAGTATGCCAAGTTATTGATTTCCGGCAGCCGACCATTGAGGAGCAAGAGTGATGGAAACCCGCACGCCAAACACGTTGCCGTTCCATCGCTTGGCTGTTTTTCCGGTTTTATTGACGCAACTTGTCGTTTTGCTGATCGCCGCATTGGCGCTTTGGTACTGGCATGGAGTCGTAGCCGGATATTCAGGACTCTGCGGAGGCCTGATAGCCTTGCTGCCCAATATGTATTTTGCTCACAGGGCCTTTCGGTTTTCCGGCGCCCGAGCAGCCCAGGCCATCGTCCGGTCTTTTTATGCCGGCGAGGCGGGGAAACTGATTTTGACGGCAGTGCTGTTCGCACTGACCTTTGCAGGTGTGAAGCCATTGGCGCCGCTGGCTGTATTCGGCGTCTTCGTGTTGACCCAATTGGTCAGCTGGTTCGCTCCCCTGCTAATGAAAACAAGACTTTCGAAACCTTAGGGCGTTTGAGGCAACCATGGCAGAAACAACCGCTTCGGGCTATATCCAGCACCACTTGCAGAACCTGACCTTCGGTCAGCTTCCCAACGGCGGCTGGGGCTTTGCCCACACCGCAGCAGAAGCCAAGGAAATGGGTTTCTGGGCCTTCCACCTGGATACTCTGGGCTGGTCGGTCGCATTGGGTCTGATCTTCGTCCTGATTTTCCGCATGGCGGCAAAAAAGGCGACTTCCGGTCAGCCAGGTGCTTTGCAGAACTTCGTTGAAGTATTGGTCGAATTCGTCGATGGCAGCGTGAAAGACAGCTTCCATGGCCGCAGCCCGGTGATCGCACCGCTGGCACTGACCATCTTCGTCTGGGTGTTCCTGATGAACGCCGTCGACCTGATCCCGGTTGACTGGATTCCTCAGCTGGCCATCCTGATCTCCGGCGATGCGCACATTCCGTTCCGTGCCGTATCGACCACTGACCCGAACGCTACCCTGGGCATGGCCCTGTCGGTGTTCGCGTTGATCATTTTCTACAGCATCAAGGTCAAGGGCATCGGCGGCTTCATCGGCGAACTGACCCTGCACCCGTTCGGCAGCAAGAACATCTTCGTTCAAGCCCTGCTGATCCCGGTGAACTTCCTGCTGGAATTCGTGACCCTGGTTGCCAAGCCGATTTCCCTGGCCTTGCGACTGTTCGGCAACATGTATGCCGGCGAGCTGGTGTTCATTCTGATCGCTGTGATGTTCGGCAGCGGTCTGCTCTGGCTTAGCGGCCTGGGCATCGTTCTGCAGTGGGCGTGGGCTGTGTTCCACATCCTGATCATCACCCTGCAGGCCTTCATCTTCATGATGCTGACCATCGTCTACCTGTCGATGGCGCACGAAGAGAACCATTAAGACCAGTCTCGACTAGTCTGATGTCCTTCCCGGTCAAACGGGAAGGTGGCCCTCCAGGGCTATGAAACGATTTGTTTTACCGCTTTAAAATCTAAAAAACCTAAACCATACGACGTAAAAGTCGGGAGGAAAGATGGAAACTGTAGTTGGTCTAACCGCTATCGCTGTTGCACTGTTGATCGGCCTGGGCGCCCTGGGTACTGCCATTGGTTTCGGCCTGCTGGGCGGCAAATTCCTGGAAGGCGCAGCGCGTCAGCCGGAAATGGTTCCAATGCTGCAAGTTAAAATGTTCATCGTTGCCGGCCTGCTCGACGCCGTGACCATGATCGGCGTTGGTATCGCACTGTTCTTCACCTTCGCGAACCCCTTCGTTGGTCAACTCGCTGGCTGATCACTCGACTTTTCGAGTGATTGGGGTGATGGACAACGAATGAGCGAGGTGTTGGCGTGAACATTAATGCAACCCTGATTGGCCAATCCGTTGCGTTCTTCATTTTTGTAGTGTTTTGCATGAAGTTCGTGTGGCCTCCGGTCATCGCGGCTTTGCACGAACGTCAGAAGAAGATCGCGGACGGTTTGGACGCTGCCAGCCGTGCAGCTCGCGACCTGGAGTTGGCCCACGAGAAAGTGGGTCAGCAACTGCGCGAAGCTAAAGCACAGGCAGCCGAGATCATTGAGCAAGCCAAGAAGCGCGGTAACCAGATCGTCGAAGAGGCTGTTGAAAAAGCCCGCGTCGAAGCTGACCGTGTAAAGGCTTCGGCTCATGCCGAGATCGAACAGGAACTGAACGGCGTCAAAGACGCGCTGCGTGCCCAACTGGGTGCTCTGGCGGTCGGCGGTGCCGAGAAGATCCTCGGTGCCACAATCGATCAAAACGCGCACGCGGAGCTGGTTAACAAACTGGCTGCTGAAATTTAAGCGAGGGCGATCATGGCAGAACTGACCACGTTGGCCCGACCTTACGCTAAGGCAGCCTTCGAGCACGCCCAGGCCCACCAGCAGCTGGCCTCTTGGTCAGCCATGCTCGGCCTGGCTGCAGCAGTGTCGCAAGACGACACCATGCAGCGCGTGCTCAAGGCCCCGCGCCTGACGAGCGCAGACAAGGCCGCCACTTTTATTGAAGTGTGCGGCGACAAGTTTGATGTGAAAGTGCAGAACTTCATTCACGTCATTGCCGAAAACGACCGTCTCCCGCTCTTGCCGGAGATTGCCGCTCTGTTCGACCTGTACAAGGCCGAAGCAGAGAAATCGGTAGACGTTGAAGTGACCAGTGCTTTTGCATTGAACCAAGAACAGCAAGACAAACTCGCCAAGGTTCTCAGTGCACGACTCAATCGGGAAGTGCGCCTGCAAGCTTCGGAGGACGCATCCCTGATTGGTGGTGTCGTTATCCGTGCCGGCGACCTGGTTATCGATGGCTCGATTCGCGGAAAAATCGCGAAACTTGCCGAAGCATTGAAATCTTGAGTTTGAAGGGGCAGCAGAGCAATGCAGCAACTCAATCCTTCCGAAATAAGTGAAATTATCAAGGGCCGCATCGACAAGCTCGATGTGACCTCCCAAGCCCGTAACGAAGGCACTGTCGTCAGCGTATCTGACGGCATCGTGCGGATTCACGGTCTGGCCGACGTCATGTACGGCGAGATGATCGAGTTTCCGGGCGGCGTCTACGGTATGGCCCTCAACCTGGAGCAAGACTCCGTAGGTGCCGTTGTATTGGGCGCATACACCAGTCTGGCCGAAGGCATGAGCGCCAAGTGCACTGGCCGCATCCTGGAGGTTCCGGTTGGTAAGGAACTGCTGGGTCGCGTAGTCGACGCACTGGGTAACCCTGTTGACGGTAAAGGTCCACTGGGCAACACCGAGACCGACGCGGTCGAGAAAGTTGCTCCAGGCGTGATCTGGCGTAAGTCGGTAGACCAGCCTGTACAGACTGGCTACAAGGCTGTGGATGCCATGATCCCTGTCGGCCGTGGCCAGCGTGAGCTGATCATCGGTGACCGTCAGATCGGTAAAACCGCTCTGGCCATCGACGCGATCATCAACCAGAAGAACAGCGGCATTTTCTGCGTCTACGTAGCCATTGGTCAGAAGCAATCGACCATCGCCAACGTGGTTCGCAAGCTGGAAGAAAACGGCGCCCTGGCCAACACGATCATCGTGGCTGCCAGTGCTTCGGAATCTCCTGCGCTGCAATTCCTGGCACCGTACTCCGGTTGCACCATGGGTGAATTCTTCCGCGACCGCGGTGAAGACGCGCTGATCGTTTATGACGATCTGTCCAAGCAAGCAGTGGCTTACCGCCAGATTTCCCTGCTGCTGCGCCGTCCACCAGGCCGTGAAGCCTACCCAGGCGACGTGTTCTATCTCCACTCCCGTCTGCTGGAGCGCGCATCCCGCGTTTCGGAAGAATACGTAGAGAAGTTCACCAACGGCGCAGTGACCGGCAAAACCGGTTCCCTGACCGCATTGCCGATCATCGAAACCCAGGCTGGCGACGTTTCCGCGTTCGTTCCGACCAACGTGATTTCCATCACCGACGGTCAGATCTTCCTGGAATCGGCCATGTTCAACTCAGGCATCCGTCCTGCAGTGAACGCCGGTGTTTCGGTATCCCGTGTGGGTGGTGCCGCTCAGACCAAGATCATCAAGAAGCTCTCCGGTGGTATCCGTACCGCTCTGGCTCAGTACCGTGAACTGGCGGCATTCGCCCAGTTCGCTTCTGACCTGGACGAAGCGACCCGTAAGCAACTTGAGCATGGTCAGCGCGTTACCGAGCTGATGAAGCAGAAGCAATACGCCCCGATGTCGATCGCTGACATGGCGTTGTCGCTGTATGCCGCTGAGCGTGGGTTCCTGACCGACGTTGAAATCGCCAAGGTCGGCAGCTTTGAACAAGCGCTGATTGCTTACTTCAACCGCGATCACGCCGAATTGATGGCGAAGATCAACGTGAAGGGTGACTTCAATGACGATATCGACGCTGGCATGAAAGCCGGTATCGAGAAGTTCAAGGCCACCCAAACCTGGTAAGCCGCAGCGGGAGCCGCAAGGCTCCCGCTTGCTAACCTGATAGGTGTTACATGGCAGGCGCAAAAGAGATTCGCAGTAAGATTGCGAGCATCAAAAGCACGCAAAAGATTACCAGCGCCATGGAAAAAGTGGCGGTCAGCAAAATGCGCAAGGCACAAATGCGCATGGCTGCTAGCCGTCCTTATGCGGAGCGTATCCGCCAGGTAATTGGGCATCTGGCCAACGCCAACCCGGAATACCGCCACCCGTTCATGATCGAGCGCGCCGTCAAGCGTGTCGGTTATGTGGTAGTGAGCAGTGACCGTGGTTTGTGCGGTGGCTTGAATACCAACCTGTTCAAGGCCCTGGTCAAGGACATGGCGGTAAACCGCGAAAACGGCGTCGAGATCGATCTGTGTGTTGTGGGTAGCAAGGGTGCGGCCTTTTTCCGTAACTTCGGCGGTAACGTCGTTGCAGCTATCAGCCACCTGGGTGAAGAGCCGTCGATCAATGATTTGATCGGCAGTGTGAAGGTGATGCTGGATGCGTATCTGGAAGGCCGGATTGACCGCCTGTCCGTGGTATCCAACAAGTTCATCAACACCATGACCCAGCAGCCAACCGTGGAGCAATTGATTCCACTGGTGGCGACCCCGGATCAGGAACTCAAGCACCACTGGGACTACCTCTACGAACCAGACGCCAAAGAGCTGCTTGACGGCTTGATGGTGCGCTACGTGGAGTCGCAGGTGTACCAGGCGGTGGTCGAGAACAACGCAGCTGAACAAGCGGCGCGGATGATCGCGATGAAAAACGCTACCGATAACGCCGGTGATCTGATCAGCGATTTGCAGCTGATCTACAACAAGGCGCGTCAGGCTGCGATCACCCAAGAGATCTCGGAAATCGTCGGCGGCGCTGCCGCGGTTTAACGGTTCAAATATTCAGAGGATCCAGCTATGAGTAGCGGACGTATCGTTCAAATCATCGGCGCCGTTATCGACGTGGAATTCCCACGCGACAGCGTACCGAGCATCTACAACGCGCTGAAAGTACAAGGCGCGGACACTACTCTGGAAGTTCAGCAACAGCTGGGCGACGGCGTAGTTCGTACCATTGCGATGGGCTCCACCGAAGGCTTGAAGCGCGGTCTGGACGTTGTCGATACTGGTGCTGCCATCTCCGTACCGGTCGGTAAAGCGACCCTGGGCCGGATCATGGACGTACTGGGCAACCCGATCGACGAAGCGGGCCCGATCGACACCGAAGAGCGCTGGGGCATTCACCGTCCAGCACCTTCGTTCGCCGAGCAAGCGGGCGGCAACGACCTGCTGGAAACCGGCATCAAGGTTATCGACCTGGTATGCCCGTTCGCCAAGGGCGGTAAAGTCGGTCTGTTCGGTGGTGCCGGTGTAGGCAAGACCGTAAACATGATGGAACTGATCCGTAACATCGCCATCGAGCACAGCGGTTATTCCGTGTTCGCCGGTGTGGGTGAGCGTACCCGTGAGGGTAACGACTTCTACCACGAGATGAAGGACTCCAACGTTCTGGACAAAGTGGCACTGGTTTACGGTCAGATGAACGAGCCGCCGGGAAACCGTCTGCGCGTAGCACTGACCGGCCTGACCATGGCCGAGAAGTTCCGTGACGAAGGTAACGACGTTCTGCTGTTCGTCGACAACATCTACCGTTACACCCTGGCCGGTACTGAAGTATCCGCACTGCTGGGCCGTATGCCTTCGGCAGTAGGTTACCAGCCGACCCTGGCTGAAGAGATGGGCGTTCTGCAGGAACGTATCACTTCGACCAAGGAAGGTTCGATCACCTCGATCCAAGCGGTATACGTACCTGCGGATGACTTGACCGACCCGTCGCCTGCCACCACCTTCGCCCACTTGGACGCCACCGTCGTTCTGTCCCGTGACATCGCTTCCCTGGGTATCTACCCAGCGGTCGATCCACTCGACTCGACGTCGCGCCAACTGGACCCGAACGTGATCGGCCAGGAGCACTACGACACCGCTCGCGGCGTTCAGTACGTGCTGCAGCGTTACAAGGAACTGAAGGACATCATTGCGATCCTGGGTATGGACGAGCTGTCGGAAGCCGACAAGCAGTTGGTAAACCGTGCTCGTAAGATCCAGCGCTTCTTGTCGCAGCCGTTCTTCGTGGCTGAAGTCTTCACCGGTGCCTCGGGTAAATACGTTTCCCTGAAAGACACCATTGCTGGCTTCAAAGGCATCCTCAACGGTGACTACGACCACCTGCCAGAACAAGCGTTCTACATGGTCGGCGGCATCGAAGAAGCGATCGAGAAAGCCAAGAAACTGTAATCCTGGCGCCCGGAAACGGGCGCTCATCAGGTTGAGGCAATCAGATGGCTATGACAGTCCATTGCGATATCGTCAGCGCGGAAGGGGAAATCTTCTCCGGTCTGGTCGAGTTTGTAACAGCGCACGGTGACCTGGGTGATCTTGGTATCGCCATGGGTCACGCTCCGCTGATTACCAGCTTGAAGCCAGGTCCGATCACGCTGACCAAGCAAGGCGGGGAACGTGAGGTGTTTTACATCTCCGGTGGTTTCCTCGAGGTTCAGCCGAACATGGTCAAGGTACTTGCCGACACTGTACAACGTGCCGGCGACCTGGATGAAGCCTCCGCTCAGGAAGCCGTCAAGGCTGCCGAGAAGGCGCTGAACGAAAAAGGCGCAGACTTCGACTACAGCGCTGCTGCAGTCCGTCTGGCCGAAGCTGCAGCGCAGCTGCGTACGCTCCAGCAGATCCGCAAGAAGTAAGCGGCTTTGCCGTTACGCTTCACGCGTGATTGATTAAAAAGGGTAGCCTCGGCTACCCTTTTTCTTTTTTTGCAAAACACTTCTCTGGTCTGAAGCCGGACCGCCCAGGATTGGTAGCCATTCATGTCTCTTGAAATCGTAATTCTCGCCGCAGGCCAGGGCACCCGCATGCGTTCAGCCCTGCCCAAGGTGCTGCACCCGGTCGCAGGCAATTCCATGCTCGGTCATGTTATCCACAGCGCCCGGCAGTTGGATCCGCAACGCATTCACGTCGTCATCGGGCACGGTGCCGATGTGGTACGTGAGCGCCTGGCCGCAGACGACTTGAATTTCGTATTGCAGGACAAGCAACTGGGCACCGGCCACGCCACTGCGCAAGCCGTGCCGTTCATTACCGCTGACACCGTGCTGATTCTCTACGGTGACGTGCCGCTGATCGAAGTGGAAACCCTGCAACGCCTGCTCAAGCATGTGGTGCCGGGCCAGATGGGCCTGCTCACCGTTGAGCTGGACGACCCCACCGGCTACGGACGCATCGTGCGCAACGCCGACGGTAAGGTCGCCGCGATCGTCGAGCACAAGGACGCGAGCGAAGCCCAGCGCGCCATCACTGAAGGCAATACCGGCATTCTCGCCGTGCCGGCCGATAAGCTGGGCGACTGGATGAGCCGCCTGTCCAACAACAACGCCCAAGGCGAGTACTACCTCACCGACGTTATCGAGATGGCGGTCAGTGACGGCCTGGTGGTCGCCACCGAGCAACCTCACGACCCAATGGAAGTGCAGGGCGCCAACGACCGCAAGCAGCTGGCAGAGCTGGAGCGCCACTACCAACTGCGCGAAGGCCGCCGCCTGATGGCCCAGGGCGTCACCCTGCGTGACCCGGCGCGTTTCGATGTGCGTGGTGAAGTGACGGTGGGCCGCGACGTGTTGATTGATATCAACGTGATCCTCGAAGGCCGCGTGATCATCGAAGACGACGTGGTGATCGGTCCTAACTGTGTGATCAAGGACAGCACCTTGCGCAAAGGCGTGGTGGTCAAGGCCAACAGCCATATCGACGGTGCGGTGATGGGCGAGGGCAGCGATGCCGGGCCGTTTGCACGGTTGCGTCCGGGAACGGTGATGGGCGCGCGGGCGCACGTTGGTAATTTCGTCGAGCTGAAAAACGCGAAAATGGGCGACGAGGCGAAGGCCGGCCACCTGGCTTACCTCGGTGATGCGGTGATCGGTGCTCGCAGCAACATTGGCGCCGGAGCAATTACCTGCAACTACGACGGCGCCAACAAATACCAGACGACGATTGGTGAAGACGTATTCATCGGCTCCAACAACTCGCTGGTTGCTCCTGTAACCATCGGTGATGGTTCCAACACCGCAGCGGGCTCAACCATCAACCAGGATGTGGATAAGTCGCAACTGGCCGTGGCCCGTGCGCGCCAACGCAACATCGACGGCTGGAAACGCCCGGTCAAAATCAAGAAGACCTGATCTATCCACGCCCTTGGCAGCAACAAAACTCCAATGTGGGAGGGGGCTTGCCCCCGATAGCGGTGGGTCAGTCAATAAAGGGCTGACTGATAAACCGCTATCGGGGGCAAGCCCCCTCCCACATTTTTCTGTGTTGCTTCAAAAATAGTTGTCTTCCCCGCTTGACGATCTTTCGCCAATAGGTTTTGATTGCCTTCGTTATCTTTCGAAACGAAACTTATCACTCCCATGTCGAAACGAAATACCCCCCAACGTCGCCACAACATCCTGACCTTGCTCAATGAACAGGGCGAAGTCGGCGTGGACGAATTGGCCAAGCGTTTCGAAACATCGGAGGTGACCATCCGCAAGGACTTGGCCGCCCTCGAAAGTAATGGCCTGCTCCTGCGCCGCTACGGTGGCGCAATCACCATGCCTCAGGAACTTGTGGGCGACGCGGCCCAGCCGGTCTCGGCCTACAAGCGCGCGATTGCCCGCGCCGCCGTGGTGCGCCTGCGTGAACACGCGCGGATCATCATCGACAGCGGCAGCACCACCGCCGCGATGATCCCCGAACTGGGCCATCAACCCGGACTGGTGGTCATGACCAACTCGCTGAATGTGGCCCGCGCCTTGAGCGAGCTGGAGCATGAACCGGTGCTGCTCATGACCGGCGGCACCTGGGATCCGCATTCGGACTCGTTCCAGGGCCAGGTCGCCGAGCAGGTGTTGCGTTCCTACGATTTTGATCAACTGTTCATCGGCGCCGACGGCATCGATTTGCAGCGGGGTACCACCACCTTCAACGAATTGCTGGGCCTGAGCCGCGTCATGGCCGAGGTCGCCCGTGAAGTCGTGGTGATGGTCGAATCCGACAAGATCGGCCGCAAGATTCCCAACCTGGAACTGCCCTGGAGCAGTGTCCATACCCTTATCACCGATGATCGCCTGCCGCTCGAGGCCCGCGACCAGATCCAAGCCCGCGGCATTACGCTGATATGCGCGGCAGTCATCTAGGAGAAATACCATGTGTGGAATTGTTGGCGCAGTCGCCGAACGTAACGTGACGGCCATCCTGATCGAAGGCCTCAAGCGCCTGGAATACCGTGGCTATGACAGCGCCGGTGTGGCGGTCTTCACCAACGCCGGCAAGCTGGAGCGTATGCGCCGTCCGGGCAAAGTCAGCGAGTTGGACCAGGCCCTGGCTGGTGAGCCACTGGCAGGCCGCCTGGGCATCGCCCACACCCGTTGGGCCACCCACGGTGCGCCGTGCGAGCGCAACGCTCACCCGCACTTCTCGGGTGACCTGGCCGTGGTGCACAACGGCATCATCGAAAACCACGAAGTGCTGCGCGAACAACTCAAGGGCCTGGGCTACGTATTCACCTCGGACACCGATACCGAAGTCATCGCCCACCTGCTCAACCACAAACTCAAGGATCACAGCGACCTGACAACCGCCCTCAAGGCCACGGTCAAGGAACTGCACGGCGCCTACGGCCTGGCCGTGATCAGCGCCAGCCAGCCGGACCGCCTGGTTGCCGCGCGCAGTGGCAGCCCACTGGTGATCGGCCTGGGCCTGGGCGAGAACTTCCTCGCCTCCGACCAACTGGCCCTGCGCCAGGTCACCGACCGCTTCATGTACCTGGAAGAAGGCGATATCGCTGACATCCGCCGTGAAAGCGTGCAGATCTGGGACATCAACGGTCAGTCCGTCGAGCGCGAAGCCGTGCAATACCGCGACGGTGCCGAAGCCGCCGACAAAGGCGAGTTCCGCCACTTCATGCTCAAGGAAATCCACGAGCAGCCTTCCGTGGTACAGCGCACCCTCGAAGGTCGCCTGAGCCAGAACCAGGTGCTGGTCAACGCCTTCGGCCCACAAGCCGCCGAGTTGTTCGCCAAAGTGCGCAACGTGCAAATCGTCGCCTGCGGCACCAGCTACCACGCCGGCATGGTTGCGCGTTACTGGCTGGAAGAACTGGCCGGCATCCCGTGCCAGGTCGAAGTTGCCAGCGAGTTCCGCTACCGCAAAGTGGTGGTGCAGCCCGACACCCTGTTCGTGACCATCTCCCAGTCCGGCGAAACCGCCGACACCCTGGCCGCCCTGCGCAACGCCAAGGAACTGGGCTTCCTCGGCAGCCTGGCGATCTGCAACGTCAGCATCAGCTCCCTGGTGCGTGAATCGGACCTGACCCTGCTGACCCAGGCCGGTCGCGAAATCGGCGTTGCCTCGACCAAAGCCTTCACCACCCAACTGGTCGGCCTGCTGCTGCTGACCCTGTCCCTCGGTCAAGTACGCGGCACCCTCGCCGAAGGCGTTGAGGCCACCCTGGTGGAAGAACTGCGCCGCCTGCCGACCCGCCTGGGCGAAGCCCTGGCCATGGACGGCACCGTGGAAAAAGTCGCCGAACTGTTTGCCGACAAGAACCACACCCTGTTCCTCGGCCGTGGCGCGCAATACCCGGTGGCCATGGAAGGTTCGCTGAAACTCAAGGAAATCTCGTACATCCACGCCGAAGCCTACCCGGCCGGCGAGCTGAAACACGGCCCACTGGCCCTGGTGGATGACGACATGCCGGTTGTCACCGTGGCGCCGAACAACGAACTGCTGGAAAAGCTCAAGTCCAACCTGCAGGAAGTACGCGCCCGTGGTGGCCAACTGATTGTGTTTGCGGACGAGAAGGCCGGCATGACCAACGGTGAAGGCACGCATGTGATCAACATGCCGCACATCCACGACACCCTGTCGCCGATCCTCTACACCATTCCGCTCCAGTTGCTGTCGTACTACGTCGCCGTGCTCAAGGGCACCGACGTTGACCAGCCGCGCAACCTGGCGAAGTCGGTGACGGTGGAATAAGCCTGACTGGTGTACCGAAAGGGGCTGTTTCGACAGCCCCTTTTTACGTCCCGATCAAAGGAAGCTGACTGATGCAAAATCCTACTGTCTACGCACGTCTGCACAATCGTCGGTTTGTGGTCGCCAACAACGCTCAAGGACTGTCCGGCACCGGCACCGTGTTTCACTACCTGGTCGAAGGTGACGCGATTTCGAGCACTTATCAGGGCGGCCGGATTCGCCTGGGCACTCAAGTCGGACGGGTGACCGGTCCAGATACCATCGAGCTGCTGTATCAGTGCCTGACCCTGGAAGGGGAACTGCTTGCTGGCTGGTCACGTGGGACGGTAGGCGTGGATCACGCTGGGCGCACGACGTTGAGTTTTGTTTGGGGCTGGCTATCGGGTGCGACAGGAGGCGGAGAGTCTAGCTATGTCGAAATCACTGCTTAAAGAGCCCGTAGTTCAGGGCTAGGCTGCACCGCACTTACTGTAGGAGCGAGCTTGCTCGCGAAAAACCTGAGAACGCCACCTGGCAACAATCTTTGCGCGTTACGCCCTTGCCAGCAAGCGCGCTCCTACGACGCTATGCGCCCACGTCTGCTGAAGCAATGCAGTCCAACGACCGGTCTACCATCACCTTGGCCATTTCAACTAGATAACCGGCTGCCTGCCGGCAATCGAGTAACTGCTCAGCGCAGTGAAGCAGATCGGAGGCGTAGGCCAAGGCGTCCTCGAAGCTGAGTTCAGGATGGGTGATGAAAAACGGATGCGGTGGATCGGGCCTTACTTTGCTCATTACGGTAACTCCAATGTAATTAATTGGAGCTGCCAGACATCGCTGCTAAACAATGGGTGGCAGCTGTACGCAGGTTAGCAGGCCGGAACATTGGGAATCCGACGCACCCGAAGGTGCCCTGCGCACAGCCACCATAAAGCGTTGGCAGAAAAAAACGCCATGCTTGTGATGGCGCTTGTGCGCCCAATGTTAACGTTCGAGCTGCTAAACCCGGTCACTTAATTGGTAGTGACGAACGCAGACTAGCCACCGAAAACGTAGGGCGCAAGTGGTTGGGATTCTCTCGGAAATGTCCTGCGAAAGAAAGGGACGGCGAAGGTAGGAGCGCCAGTTTCAGACATTGCTTAAATCCTGAAAGCGCTACAAAAACAATGAGGGGGGACTACCCATAGACCGACCTTGACCTGGCGGCTGCTCTTAGCGGCTTCCTATCCTCGGGGAAGATCTGCGGTATCAAGCGTCAGTTGATTGTTAGTGCTACCAACAAATGAGATTCTTCTAGCTTACCGTTTCAAACATACGGAGTCGGTGAGAACGAGCCCATTCTTCTCTCCATCGACGCTCGATAGATAACTGGAAATAGACCTGGGTCCTTAAATACCGTTATATAGCCCAGCCAGTTAATCTATAAATAAAGCAATCAAATATTCTTCTAGGAGGAAATGTGAAGGAAAGTCTAGCTAGAAATCATCATTTTATCTCTCAGGCAGAGCAGCGTCTAAATGCTATCGACAAGAAGGTAAAAAATAAAAACCAGCGCATCTATAGCTTTGACATCCTCCACAAGGAGGATCCAAAACTAAAGGCAAGCTCGCCCAAAAGCGTGAGAATTGAGGAGAACTTCTGCAGGACAGACTTGTTTACTCTGAACGTACTTGAGAGCGGTGGGCAGCACAATTTAGAAGATGCCTTTTTCAAATATGAAAATGCTAGCTCCCTTTTGGTGCAGTCCCTCCTTCAGAAGCTAGACTCCTCGGCGCCTGAAACCTTAGGCAGTGAACTGGTTCGACTATACCAGCTTAAGCTCATAAATACACTGAGAAATCCCTACACCATCAGGCGTACTCTTGCAATGTTTAGAGAGTTGCGTGGTGCTGTGCCTGCCGATGAAGCGCTCAGGGCGCATTTTAAATCTCTCGACGGCGCCTATCGACCGCAGGTAGAAAAAATATGTGCGGAGTTCAAGATTTCCGAGGAAGAATATATTGATTGGCTTAAAGTGTTGTATCTTTTGATATTACAGCCTGTTAAAGGAAAGCTGAATCTTGTCGAGGATTTGATGTGGGGGCTTTTTAATAATTCAAATGCAATTAAGAGCTTTTCAGTCTACCGATACTCGGATTACGTAAAGGATAGGGGGATTTTACTTTGTGATCAGATAATTGACCTTAGATATGGGGAGGGTACGCAGGTTCAGATGTTCAATTTGGATTCAAGTTCTTTTGTTCTTGTTACAAACATAGACATAAGAACTCAAAATTTAATAGGCATCAGCTCCAAGCTCAAGGAGCATGACTTTAGGCAAAATAATGTTGTCCATGTTGACTATGTCATGGATGATATGAGCATGTTACGCACGTTTAATGAACATTGCGTCTGGCTGGCCCACTTAAATGTTTTTTGTGCGTTCGATAAGCCGTTTGGCATCTATTTGGAGCCGCAGGCATCGCATGACGTGCAACCTGAAATACGGGCGAGAACCAGCTAATCTGTGCGTTACGAGATCATATTTGGTGGCATCTCCGATGTGTCTCGACCGGAGTTGGCAGTCACAAGCTGCTAATGGACCGAATACGGGCTCCGATGCGGTGGTGAGCCATTCCATTTTCAGGAAAGGATACGGAGGTTAGCCTCTGCGTTAAAAAGGAGATAGCTATGAAAGATGTAAACGGTGACCTGCCGAGTGGCGAGCATATTATTCAGTTGCTTGGTAGGGTCGCGGGCGGGGCCGGGATATTAACGTTTATGTCTTTTTTGGCCGGAGGTGCAAAACTATTCGTTCTATACTACTTTTTGGAATGTATATGGGTCCTGGGGCTGCACGGATTTAACGACTTTGTTTTTGAGGGGATGAGCACTGTTGCAGTTTTTTCGAGTGCAGCAGCAATAGCCTATTGTATATCTCCGGATCACAAGAAAATTTTAATAAATGTCAGTAATCGACTTTGGCTTTTGATGTGGCTAGTATTTTTTATACTAATGTATGTGGGGGTCAGCAAAAAAACTTTCAGTCAATATGCGTATTTTTATTTTTTTGCTTCTGCTGGAGTTAATTTAGCTGGATTTCTTTCGTGGTCAATGTCTAGAAGAGAAGCTGTCGTGTATGCATTACTCTCTTTCATAGGGTTTGCTCTAGGAACTCTTTTTGTTTCGTTTTTAAGTTTATATTCGTCTAAAGGTTTTTACGATGCTGAGATAGTGGTGCTTAGTAACTCTAAGGCGAAAAGCAGTGGGATATTGATTAATAGCTTCAATGGCAAGCACTTATTAAAGGTGTGTGGTCCTGGGGTGAGATTCATGGTTATCGAGCCCTCTGATGATTGGATATCGCAGACTCCAGGATCAAATTGTGATTTGGAGTCTAGCTACTTATCCCAAGATTCCATCTGAGGATTGTTTTTGTGGCCTAAAGCCAATGGGAGTAGCTATATAATGTGTTCCAAGCAAGAGGTTGTATCAACGGTCATTTCAGTTGGTAAGGATGTTCTTCGTTGGCCCATCTCGAGCTGGCTTCGGTAGGTCTACTTGTATCAAAGTATATTCTTTGGTTCCGCGTCATTTTGTCAAGAACGGGGAGAGTGTCGTCAATCTATATTGATATCTCCGCTTCACCACCTATTCATGCTGTTGCCGGTTTCTGCGTGCCCTTAAGTTGCACTATTTTTTCTGAAATCAGGGGCTGTTTTCAACAGCCCCTTTTTGCGCTCTGGATTCGCTCACTTCAAGGATGCGCTGCGTTCTAAATGTAGAAGGGGCTTGCCCTAATGTCAGTTAGTTAAGCGTACACCGCCGTTTGCAGGAGCGAGCTTGCTCGCGAAAAACGTCAACGATAACGCGTACTTTCTGAATGAGCGCGGTGCCTGTGAGTTTTTCGCGAGCAAGAGCTAGGCGCCCCCTCGCTCCTACAAAAAGCCTTAACTGAACTGGCATTAGGGCAAGCCCCCTCCCACAGTTTGATCTCCATTGGTTTTGAGAAAGGGGATGGCTCAGGTCCACCAGTAGCGTACGAGGTGGAAGAAAATCGGCGCGGCAAAGCACACCGAATCCAGCCTATCCAGCATGCCGCCGTGCCCTTCGATCATGTGTCCCCAGTCTTTCACCCCACGATCGCGTTTGATCGCCGACATCACAATCCCGCCGGCAAAGCCCAGCAGGTTGATCAGCAGCGCGATCAGGAATGACTGCCAGGGATTGAACGGTGTGGCCCACCACAGCGCCGCGCCAATCAGGGATGACAGCAGGATCCCGCCGACAAAACCTTCCACGGTTTTCGACGGCGAGAGGTTGGGCGCGATCTTGTGTTTGCCGAACAGCTTGCCGCACACGTACTGCAGCACGTCGGACAGTTGCACCACGATCACCAGGTAGGCAATCAGCAGCAGGTTGCGGCCTTCATAGCCGGGGATGTCCAGCGTCAGCAGCGCCGGGACGAACGACACGCAGAACACTGCGATCATCAGGCCCCATTGCACCTTCGATGCGCGCTCCAGGAAGTGGGTACTGTCGCCGCCCAGGGAGGCGAGGATCGGCAGCAGCAGGAACACGTAGACCGGGATGAAGATCGAGAACAGTCCGTACCAATCGGCGTAGATCAGCACGTACTGCAGCGGCAGGGCCAGGTAGAACGCCGCTACCAGGGCCGGGTAGTCGCTGCGCCGGGTCGGCGTGAGGGTAAGGAATTCGCGCAGGGCGTAGAACGACACCGCGTAGAACAGCAGGATCACCGCGCCGGTGCCGAGCCAGAAGGCAATACCGATGACGACCACCATCACCCACCAGGCGTTGATGCGCGCGTTGAGGTTGTCGATCACCGCATTGGGATTGCCACGGGTGCGCAGCTTGAGGATCAGGCCGATCAGTGAGGCGGTGACCAGGATCGCGCCGATCCCGCCGAATAACATCAGGGTTTGGCTATCCATCTCAGGAGTGCTCCGGGGCGAGGGCGAGCAGGGCGTCGCGAGTGCGGGCAAGGAACGCGGTTTTGTCTTCGCCTTCTTCCAACTGCAGAGGCGCGCCGAAACTGGTTGTGCATAACAGCGGTAATGGCAGGACACGCCCCTTGGGCATCACGCGGTTGAGGTTGGCTATCCACACCGGGATCAACTCGGCCTGTGGGTAACTGTTTGCCAAGTGATACAAGCCGCTTTTGAACGGCAGCAGGCCGTCTTCCAGATTGCGCGTACCTTCAGGAAAGATGATCAGCGAGTCGCCACCTTCCAGCGCAGCGAGCATTGGTTGCAGCGGGTTATCCACAGGGTCCTTGCGCTCGCGATCAATCAGTACGCCGTTGAACACGCGGTTGATGATGTAGCGGCGCAGCGCGCTTTTATTCCAGTAGTCGCTGCCGGCCACAGGGCGGGTGAATTTGCGCAGGTTCTGCGGCAGCGATGCCCATACCAGCACGAAGTCGCCGTGGCTGCTGTGATTGGCGAAATAAATGCGTTGCACCGGCACTGGCGCGCAACCCAGCCACAGGCTGCGAGCGCCCGTGACGGTGCGGGCCATGGAGGTAATCAGTGTGGCGACCACGGGTTCGAACATGGGAACTCCTTATCCGGCGAAAGGTAGCCAAGGGCTGGCAAGTATTACGCCCAGGGTCAGCAGCACTTGCGCGCCAAGCAGCCAGGCCTGTTTGCCCAGCAATTTGAGTGCACCACGACGGCGTTCGGTCCAGGGCCTGCCAGCGCGCTCGGCCGATTGCAGGCCAAGGGTTTGCATGGCTTGGTCAAGGTCGGCGGTGCGCTGGGTGTCGCGGGCCAGCAGGGCGAACAAATCGGCGTCGAACGCGACGCGCAGCGCCCAGTATTTCTGTAGAAGCCCCAGGATGATCATCCACAAGGCCAGCAGCAGGCAGATCGTCGAAACGCTCGCCATCAGCAACTGGGCCAGGCCGAACAGCACACCGACCACTGTCAGGCCTGTGGATAACTGGTCCAGCGAACGGCCACGCCGCAGCAGGCTGGCAACTACGTGCAGTTCCATGTCAGCGGGCATGGGGCAAACCCTCCAAAGCCAAGCGATGTGCAGGATGCAGGACCACACGGGTGCGTGCTGTACGAATAATAGCCAGCGCCTGATCGATCGTCGCCGCGCGCCCGCTGTGCAACAGCCAGGCAGCGATGGCCGTGGCACTGCGCGAGTAGCCCAGGGCGCAGCACACCAGCAGCGGCCCGTCCGAGCGCAAGCGTTCGATGGCCTGGGCGGCTTGCAGGCATTCGGCGGAGGTTGGCGCAATCAGGTCCAGAACAGGGATGCATTGATAACGGCGTCCCTGTGGATCAATCGGCAGTTCGGCGCAGAGATCGACGATGGCCTTGAATGGCTGTTGCTCGCCGGCGGCTGGAATCCGCCCCAGCCAGACGTTATCCACAATCGGTTCAGGCTGTGGATGACCACGTGTCCACAGCCGCGAATTGATCCAGGCGGCCGCCAGGTAAGGCGCATACAGCCAACGCGCGGCTGAGGTCAGCTGGCCATCGCTGCGTTTCTGAAAGCCCTCGGCACCCAGGAGCCAGTAGTTGGTCGCGACCAAACCCAGCGATACTGCCGGCCACAGCAGCCATAACCCCCAACCGCCCAAGGCCAGCGCGAGCAGCATCAGCGCCAGCGCGCCAAGGGCGTAGCGCGCACCCAGCCAACCGCGTTTAGAGTCGCGTGTCAGTCGGGCATTGCGCAGAGGGTTGGGATGTTCCAGCGGCCAGAGCCACACGCACAACCAGCCGGCGAGGGCGCCTGTGGGTAAGTCGATAAAGTGATGTTGATAAGTGGTCAGTACGGAAATACCGATCAGTGCAAACCAGCCGTGCACTGCCCAGCGCCAGAAACCCTGGGTATGCCGCTGGTAAACCACCCACAGGATCACCAGCAGCGCGATATGTAGTGAAGGCGCCTGGTTGAAGGGTTTGTCGAAGCCCGCCAGCACCGCAAACAACCAGCCGAACACGCCATCCAGTTCCGGTCGTTCGAAGGTGAAGCGCAGCGGCCAGATCAGGAAGCAACTGACGGCAATCACCTGGGCCGTCAGCAGGCGCAGGGCATGTTGCCTGAGTTCGTGGCGGGTGCTCGGCAGCAACAGGGAGAAACCGTAGAGCAGGTCGATGGACCAATAAGGCACGATGGTCCAGGCCCAGAACGGCATGTGGGTTTCCCAGCCGAACACCAGCGTGCCCACATCGTTGCGTTGGGTGGTGACCCAGGTGGCGAGGCCGTAGGTGCTGAAAAACAGCGGTGCCAACAGCAGCAGCCAGAGAAGCGCTGGTTTGAATAAGCCGGGTTCGCGCATGCTCAGATCTTCTGCGCCAGGGACACGGTGAAAATGCCCCATTCATCCACACGCTGAGTGATCTTGCGAAAGCCCGCAGCCTCCACCAGTTGGTCCATTTCCGCCTGGCTGCGCCGACGCATCACCCAGGCCTGGCCCTGGCGGTGGCTGGTCAAGGCGCGGGCGATCAGTTCCAACTGCGGGTGCCACGGTTGGCCGGTGTAGACCAGATACCCGCCGGGCTCCACCGCTTCGGCGAGGCCCGCCAACGAACCGCCGACCATCGCGTTATCGGCAAACAACTCATATAACCCGGACACCACCGCCAACGTCGGCTTGGGCGCCAGCGCCGCCAGGCTCGCCCGGTCAAACGCATCGCCTTTGATGAACTGGGCAATGTCTCCCAGGCCTTTTTCACGGATCAGCGCACTGCCGTCGCGCACGTTGATGTCGCTGTAGTCGCGCAGCAGGATCGATTCCGGCAGCGGCGCTACACCCTGCAACGCTTCCAGGATGTAACGCCCGTGGCCGGCGGCGATATCGACGATGCGCACGTCGCGCTCGTCCGCCCGCAACCGGGCCATGGCCAGGCGCAGCAGCTCTTCGACATTCAGCTTGCGTTGACGAATACCGCGCCAGCCGATGGAGTTCAGGTAGTTGGTGTCGATCATCCGCCCCAGCGCGCCTTTGCCGGTGGGCGTGTTGCGGTACACGTAATCCAGGGTACTGCCGGAATCGAAGCCGGTGTCGAAGCCCAGTTTCACCCCGTCGGACAGGTTCTTGCCCAGGCCCATGCTGGCGCGTGTCATGCGCCAGTACAGGTCGCGCAGGGAATTGCGCGGCAGCGGTGCGGCGAGGGCTTCGGATTCGGCGCAGGTAGCGCCCAGTTTGTCGGCGTCCAGCAGGCTGGCGCGGTCCAGCGGTTGCGTGAAGTTTTGCAGGATAAAGCGCCTGGCGCTGTTGACGGCCGTGGCGCGGTCACGTTCACCGAGGGTGTCGTGGAAGAAACCGGGCAGCACATGCAGCTCTTTTTTCAGGCTGCCCAGACGCTCGAAAAACTGCTGCTGGGGTTTGCGGTGCACCACGAAGTCGGAGCCGGAGATCAGCAATTGGGTCGGCACTTGAATGGCCTGGGCATCGGCTACAACCCGGTCGGCCGCTTCGTACAGGCCCAGCAGCACGTTCACCGAAATGGCCTTGGTGATCAGTGGATCGCTGTCGTAGGACGCCACGCGCTGCGGGTCATGGCTGAGGAACTTGGCCTTGACGTAGCTGTTGACGAAAAAGTTGCCGCGAAACTTGCGCATCAGTGCCAGGCCCGGGCGGGCGAAAGGCACGTACAGCTTGACCTTGAAGGCAGGGGAGGCGAGTACCAGGGCGCGGATCCTGGGTGCGTAGTCATGCACCCAGGTGGCCGCGATCACCGCGCCGACGCTTTGGGCGACAACGGCGAGGTTTTCCTCGTCGATACCGTAGGCGGCGCCTATGTGGTCGCAGAAGGTTTGTACGTCGCGGGCGCTGGTGGCAAAGCTGGGGCTGTCACCGCGCTCGCCGGGGGATTGGCCGTGGCCACGGGCGTCCCAGGCGAAGAAGTCAAAGTCGGGCAGGCCCAGTTCGTCCACCAGGTGCGCGATTCGACCTGAGTGCTCATGACCGCGATGGAACAACACAATGCCCTTGCGCGGCCCGGCGTCTGCCGTAGCCGGCCAGTGCCGGTAAAAAAGCTCGACGCCATCATGGGTGCTGAAGGTGTGCTGTTGCTGTTCGCGCATCGCAAAAATCCTTATGCAATCGGTGAGGTTGCTGATTGTTCCTTGAGGCCGTGGCGCACCCGGTTGACCAGGGTGTAGGCCAGCAGGGCGGCGACCAGCCACATCACCGTCTCGACCCAGCCGGCGCCGAGCCAGCCCAGCGCCACGCCAGTGGCCAGCACGCCGAGTACGAACGCCCGGTCACTCTTGCCCATCGGCCCGTCATAGCGGCGCGATGCGCCCACCATCGGCCCCAATACGCCGGCGTATTCGCTGAACACCGCGAGCAACGTCACCAGCAGCACGGGCGCCAGGCTCACGCCGGGGATCAGCGCAAACGGCAGAATCAATGCGCTGTCGGCGATCACATCGCACAGTTCATTGAGGTAGGCGCCCAGACGTGACTGCTGGCCGAATTCCCGCGCGAGCATGCCGTCAATGGCGTTGAGAGCCATGCGCACGATCATCCACAGCGGGATCAGCGCAAACAGCCAGAGATGCTGGGCGAAGCCGGCGATCAGCAGGCCCACCAGCACGGAAATGACGCCGGCCAGCACGGTGATCTGGTTGGCGGTGGTGCCGTTGTCATAGAGGCGTTGCACGAGGGGGCGCAGCAGGTTTTGAAAACGCGGCTTGAGCTGATAGATGGAGATCATGAGGGGTGATGCTTCCTTGTCCGTGGACCCGCGAAAAGCTGTTCTGGAGTGTGCCGATTAATTGCAGCGTGCACCAGTGATGTCGCGTGTTTATGGGGGTTTAGTCACGGTCTCGAGAAAGCGCAGATTCAAATGTGGGAGGGGGCTTGCCCCCGATAGCGGTGTGTCAGCCAACACCTGTTTTAACAGACCCATGGCCATCGGGGGCAAGCCTCCTCCCACAAGGATCGGCGGCGTGGCCAAAAGCGAACAAAAATTTCACGCCCTGTGTTATATCGTAACGAATTATGTACAAGCGGGCGTTGAGTGGATGCAAGTGGATCTAGAAGCTGACGGCGCTTCGGTTGAAGGCCTGCCGCGCTTTCAGCAAGGGGTGTTCCATGCCCGTCGATTGAGGCAAGCCGGCATCAGCCTGACGGCCGTGGCCGTCACCGGGTGGGTATTGGCGCTGTTTGTCGCGCTGTTTGCACCGGTATCGATCTGGCCGGTGGTGCTGATCAATTGCTCATCGGCGCTGTTGGTGCTGGTCGCCGGGCTGCAGTCGGCGTGGTGGGTCGCCGATTGGCGGGCCCAGGCGCTGGAAGAGCCGGCGGTTGATGCGCCGGTTACAGAAACCGGCCGCTACGCTCGCCTGGTTGAGCGCGTCAGCGATCAGATTGGCGCGCCGGTGTTGTGGTTGTGCGGTTGGTCATTGTTGGCGCTGATCAGCATCATCGAATTCTGGAACCTGACGCTACCCGCCGCAGCCGCCGGTCAGTCCGCCAGCATCGGCGCGGCGCTGGGGTTGGCGCTGGCGTTCGGTTTGCTGGTGTTCGAGCGGCGCCTGGCCCAGCAAACACCTGCGCAATGGCCTGAAGCCTCAGCCCTGGCGCAGCTGTGCCGCGTGGCGATCGGTTGCCTGTTGGTCAGCTCGATTTGCCTGCTGTTCGCCGGTGCCGAGTCGGTGTGGCCGTTGCGCCTGGCAGTGCTGATCGGCCTGCTGCCCGCGCTGGTGGCGCTGGAGTTCCTGCTGCGCGGCGTGCTGTCGCTGTTCAGCCCGCGCCAGCCGCGCCTCGAACCGCGCCTGATCGCGCAGAGCTTTGTCGCCGGCCTGCTGCGCTGGCCACCGCAACCCTTGCTGGCGTTGCAGCATGAATTGCATAACCGCTTTGGCATCGACCTGCGCCAGATTTGGGCGTTTACCTACATGCGCCGCGCGTTCCTGCCGGTGCTGCTGGTGGTGCTCGCGGTAGGCTGGGCGCTGACGGGCGTGCATGAAGTGCCTTTGCAGGGCCGAGGAATCTATGAGCGTTTCGGCAAACCGGTAGAGGTGTTCGGCCCGGGCCTGCACGCCGGGTTGCCCTGGCCGCTGGGCCGCGTGTTGAATGTAGAGAACGGCGTGGTGCATGAGCTGGCGACCAGCGTCAGCGAAACGGCCGCACCTGAGTTGGCCAGCGCCGAAGGTCAGGCGCCGCTGATCGCCAACCGCCTGTGGGACGCCAGCCATGTGAATGATAAATCCCAGGTCATCGCCAGCAGCAGCGGTGACAAGCAGAGCTTCCAGATCGTCAATATGGACGTGCGGTTCGTCTATCGCATCGGCCTGACGGACCAGGCGGCGCTGGCCGCCACCTACCACAGCGCCGATGTCCCGACCCTGATTCGCAGCACCGCCAGCCGGATCCTGGTGCATGAGTTCGCCTCGCGCACCCTTGATGAATTACTCGGCGAACAACGCACCAGCCTGGCCGACGAGAT
>NZ_CVTO01000090.1:0-43881 GCF_900004715.1 Pseudomonas sp. 24 E 13 | reverse complement strand
TGGCCAGCGCGGTGGTCGGCGTGGCCCCCGAGTTCATGGGCATCGGCCCGGCGCCGGCGATTCGTCTGCTGCTGCAACGCAGCGGGTTGAGTCTGGATGACATCGGCCGCTTCGAGATCAACGAAGCCCAGGCCGCCCAAGTGCTGGCGGTGGCCCATGAACTTGAGCTGGACAGCACCCGCCTCAACGTCCAGGGCGGCTCGCTGGCACTGGGGCATCCACTGGCTGCCACTGGCCTGCGCCTGGTCATGTCCCTGGCCCGACAACTGCGTCAGCACAACCTGCGCTACGGGATTGCCGCGGCGTGTGTGGGCGGCGGGCAGGGCATGGCGCTGCTGATCGAGAACCCTGCTTTTCGCGCATGAGTACGTGATTCTTTTTTAGTCGATGAGGCGTCCCGATGTGGAGCTATGAGGCGCCCCTGCGCGATATGCAATCGAGCGTGTGCAGATGCGTGCACCGTCAAGGCCCGAAGAGGTGGCCGCCCGGTTGGCGCCTTTGCTGACGCCCATCATCAAGGGTTTTTTCACCGAGCAGGGCTGGCGCAACACCTGGGTGCCATAGAGGGGGCGCGCGCCGCACTGGCGTTCGTCTGACGGGATCGGATGCTTGCGGTACTATGGCAGGTCACGTTTTCTGGAAGTTGCCTGGATGAGTAAGCCCGGTCAATTGGTGCTGGTTGCACTGCGCAAAATGATTGCCAGCGGGGAGTTGGTGGCGGGGGAGCGCCTGATGGAAATCCCTACGGCGCAACGCTTTGGTGTGTCGCGCATGCCGGTGCGCATGGCCTTTCGTACCCTTGAGCAGGAAGGGCTGCTGGTGCCGTTTGGCGGGCGCGGCTATCAGGTGCGGTCGGTCAGCCCCAGTGACATTGCCGGCGCCGTCGAAGTGCGCGGTGTGCTGGAAGGCCTGGCTGCGCGGCAAGCCGCCGAGCATGGTCTTTGCGACGCGGCGCGTGCGGCGCTGGAGCGCTGCCTGGTGGAAGGCGACCAACTGTTCGACAAAGGCTACGTGACCGAAGATGACCTTGAGGTTTACCACGACCTGAACATGCGCTTTCACCAGGTCATTGTGGAGGGCAGCCACAACCCGGCGATCACCGATGCGCTGGCACGCAATGATCACCTGCCCTTCGCATCGGTGACCGCGCTGGCGGTGGATCGTGAGGACATGGCCCGTGAATACCGGCGCTTCAACTATGCCCACATGCAGCATCACTCGGTGTTCGATGCCCTGGTCAATCGCCAGGGCGCGCGCGCCGAAGCCATCATGCGCGAACACGCCAATGCGACGTTGCGTTATGCCGAGATCTTCAGTTCAGCCACCGCCGACGCGCGCATGAAGGTGATTTTGCCCGCGTCGTGACACGGTTCAGATGTCGAGCACCAACAGTGGGGTTTTCGAGCGTGAGCAGCAGGGCGTGAACTGATCGTTCAGCGCCTGTTCCTGCTCGGTGAGGAACAGGTCGCGGTGCTCCGGGATGCCGTCCAGCACGCGGGTCAGGCAGGTGCCACAGATCCCTTGTTCGCAGGACACGGCAATCTCGATGCCCTGGCTTTCCAGGACCTGGACCACGGTCTTGTCGGCGGGGATCGTGAAGACCTGGCCGCTGCTGCCGAGCTTCACCGCAAAGCTCCCGTCGAGGCTGTTGTCCACTGGCGCCGCGGAGAAGTACTCGCGATGCAGGCAGTTCTCCTGCCAGCCTTGCGCCCGCGCGCTGTCGAGCACGTGTTGCATGAAACCACCGGGGCCGCAGACATACAGGTGCACATCGTCTGCGGGCGCAGCCAACACCTCGGCTGTCTTGAGCGCCGTGTGGGGCTGCTCATCGAAATGCAGGAACACGCGCTCGGCAAACGGTGACGCCTTGAGCCGCTGTACAAACGCCGCACGCTCACTGGCGCGGGCACAGTAATGCAGGTCGAAGTCGGCACCTGCATGGGCCAGGCGCTCGGCCATGCACAGGATTGGGGTGATGCCGATGCCGCCGGCGAACAGCAGGCTGCGTCGTGCTTCATGGGCCAGGGGGAATAGATTGCGTGGTTCGCTGATCGTCAGGTGGGCGCCCTCGTGTACCTGCTCGTGCAAGCTGCGCGAGCCGCCGCGAGAGGCCGGGTCGTTGAGTACGCCGATCAGATAGCGATGACGCTCCTCGGGGTGATTGCACAGCGAATACTGGCGCACCAGCCCGTCCGGCAGATGCACGTCAATGTGCGCGCCGGCACTGAAGGCGGGCAGCGGCTGGCCATCGACCCTGGCCAGTTCATAGCTGCAAATGTCTTGGGCTTCGTTATTACGGGATACCACCACCACATCGATCATGTTCGGTCCTCGCAGAGTTGTCGCGCCGGTCAGGCGGTGGTGGTCGTGATCAGCTGTGGTTCGAGGGTGCGTTCCTTGGCAATCAGTCGCTCCAGGATCTTGCGCGACTGCACGCCGCCGGCATCGATATTCAACTTGAGCAGGTTGCGTTGCGGGTGGGCCAGCAGGTTCTGCTGCTGACGTTCAAGCATCTCCAGGTCTTCGCTGAAAATCTTCCCCTGGCCTTCGCGAATGCTGGCGGTCAGCGCCTCATCGTGAGGGTTGAAGTTGCGCGCCATGCCCCAGAAATACCAGATCGACGTCTCGGTCTGCGGGGTGATGAAGTCGACCACGATGCTTGCCGCCTTGTGTTCGGGCGCTGCGTGATAGCCGCCCTTGCCGGCGTGGGCCACGCCCACCTCGATCAGCACATGGCTGGGCGGGGTGAAGCGACAGATCTGCCAGCGGTCCACCGGCACATCGTCGGCGAGGTTGTTGCCGCGCAGGGCCATGCGCCAGAACGGCGGAGCCATGATGTTTTCCATGTGTCGGGCGGTGATGACTTGGTCGCCTTCAACCGTGGTGACGGGAGGCGCTTCATCGATTTCCTTTTGGCCGATGCTGGAAGCGTGGACGTAGGTTTCGTGGGTCAGGTCCATCAGGTTGTCGATCATCAGGCGGTAATCGCACTGGATATCAAACAGCCCGCCGCCGTACGCCCACTGGTCACTCACTGCCCACTCCAGGTGATGAATCAGCGTTGGGTCGGCAAGCGCCTGATCGCCGGGCCATACCCAGATAAAACCGTAGCGTTCAACTGCGGCAAAGGTCTTGTTGCACGGAAAACCACGCACCCGCTGCCCGGGCATTTCAACGGTCTTGCCGTCGGCCCCCATGACCAGTCCGTGATAGCCGCACACCAGGTTGCCATTTTCGACATAACCCAGTGAAAGCGGTGCGCCGCGATGGGGGCAGAAGTCCTCGACGGCGACGACGCGGCCTTCCGGACCACGATAAAACACCATTTTTTCACCGCAGATCTGCCGACCCAAGGGTTTTTGGGCGATTTCATCGGGTGTGCAGGCAACGTACCAAGTGTTTTTGGGGTACATGGCAATTCTCTGGCTGATTAATTATTTTTGTTTAATGGATCCATTAAATTTCCAGAGCTGTTGTGAGTCAATGTATTAGTCTGTGGTTTTAAGGTTATTTTGGGCGATTATCGATCAGTGCGATTTTACTGGATCCATTGATTGGGAGGCGCCTGGTGCGCTCATGGCAAAAAGGCCTGCCAAAAATACTCTGTGTAGATCATCGGGCGTCACCGGGCCCTTCACCGGACATCCGCTACTTTTTTGCGCAAAAATTGAAAGTCACTGCGTCATTTGGTAGCAAATCTCTTTACCCGCTTTGCGCAATTTTCCCCACCCGAACGAAAGACTTCATTTAAATCAATGAGTAATGCTCTGTGGGAGGTGTTGGCACGCGTTATGCATTTGTATTTGTGGATAATTGGATACAAAAATACAAAGAGGCTGCCAATGCAATTTGCCCCCGCTTACGTTGACCGCCAGCCCCTCACTGCCGAGGAGGAGGCCTACAACTTCCTCCTCGACGCCATCTGCGGCGGTCGTTTCCGCAAAGGCGATCGCCTGATCGCCGAGGATATTGCCAGCGAGATCGGCATGAGCCGCATGCCGGTGCGTGAGGCATTTCGCCGCCTGGATGCCCAGGGCCTGGTGACGCTGCGGCCCAATCGCGGTGCCATTGTCAGCGGCCTGGATATCGCGGAGCTGCACGAGGTGTTCGAGATGCGTAGCGCACTTGAAGGCCTTGCAGTTCGCGTCGCGGTCAGCCGTATCGGTGAGCGCCAGATGGCGGCTCTGGAGCGCCTGCTGGACGAGATGGATGACTACCGAGACGAGAGCGCCGCGTGGGTCCGTTGCCACCGTGCCTTTCACGAATACCTGTGCGGGCTCAGCGGCCGGCCACGCTTGCTGAAGCAGATTTCGGCGTTGTATTCGCTGGTGGAAGCGCCCATGCGCTTGTGGCTGCAGCACAGCGAAAAACCCCTCAGCGCGCGCCAGGAACATGCGGTGATCCTCGACGCGATTCGCGCCGGTGACGCCGCCGGTGCCGAAGCTGTGGTACGCGAACACATCGAAAGCACCGTGCCGCTGCTGATTCAATTTCTGCAATCGAGAAAATAAGAGAGACGGGGTCCTGACCCGTCCGTGTTTTGACTTTAGTCCTGCCCCCTTTATCTAACGAAGTGGAGTGTCTGGTCATGCATAAACAACGCCGCGCCTTGCTGGTGGCTGTAACCCTGGGTCTCTGCACACAATGGGCGGTTGCCACGCCCCAAGTGCCGGAGCGTCTGCAAAAGATCAATAAACTCACCTACTGCTCGGGGATGGATTCACCCCCCCTGGTCTCTTTCGACGAAGCCCAGAAACCGCGCGGGCTCACGGTTGACCTGGGGCTTGAGATCGCCAAACGGCTGGGCGACAAGCAGGTGCAGTGGCGGGTGATTCCGTTCTCCGGCTTGCTACCGGCGCTGCTTGCCCAGCAGTGCGACATGATCGTCGACCAGTTGTTCGACAAACCCGAGCGCCGCCAGGTGATCGACATCGTCAACTACATGTATTCCAGCCAGGCGGTGGTGGTGCCCAAGGGCAACCCCAAAGGCATCAAGACCCTGGATGACCTGTCCACGCACAAGGTGGCGGTGCTCAACGGCTCTACCATCAAGACCCTGCTCGACACCCAGAACGAAAGCCTCGCCAAGGCCGGCAAGCCACCGATGAAACTGGTGGTCTACAACACCGACACCGATGCGTTCCAGGCGCTGCGCATCAGCCAGGTCGACGCCTACGGCACCACCGTGGAAACCGCCGGTTACTACGCGGCGATGGCCCCGGAGCTGTTCCAGGAAGGGGTGCCTGCATTCAGCCGCATCCTCACCGGCCTGGGCATGCGCAAAGACGACCCGCAACTGACCGCCGCCGTGCAGCAGATCATCAGCGACATGCGCAGCGATGGCAGCTATGTGCAATTGCTCAACAAATGGCATGTCAGCAGCGACACACTGGACTGAGGTTCTACCACGATGAATTTCAATTGGGATGTGTTCTGGCAATACCTGCTGCAACCCAGTGGGGTCTACCTCACCGGGCTGTGGCTGACGTGCCTGATCAGCGTGCTGGCGATGCTGCTCGGCTGTGCGCTGGGCCTGGCGGCGGCGCTGTTGCGCCTGTCGAAGAACCCGCTGCTGCACTTGCCGGTACGCCTTTACGTGTGGCTGATGCGCGGCACGCCGTTGCTGGTACAGATCGTGTTTTTGTACACGGCGCTGGCGGCGGGCGGGATCTTCCGCTTCGAGGACATCGATCTGTTCGGGCTGATCATCCCCGGCAATATCCAGGCGGCGATCATTGCTCTGGGCCTGAATGAAGGCGCTTACATGGCCGAGATCATCCGCGCCGGGATCGGCGCGGTGGACAAGGGCCAGTACGAAGCCGGGCGTTCCCTGGGCATGGGGTTCGGCAAATTGATGCGGCGCATCGTGTTGCCCCAGGCGTTTCGGGTGATCGTGCCGCCGTTGGGCAATGAGTTCAATGTGATGCTCAAGAACACCACGCTGGTGAGTGTGATCGGGGTGCAGGAGCTGTTGCTCAGCACGCAGATGGTGACCTCGGCGACGTTTCGCGTATTCGAGTTGTACCTGGTCGTCGCGATTTACTTCCTGACCTTGACCACGCTGTGGGGCTTTTTCCAACGCTGGCTTGAACACCGTTTCGGCCAGTCCGATCGACCTTCGGCGCCACCTCCGGCCGCCAGCCGCATGTTCGGTCGCAGCACCCTGAAACTGCTGAGGGGACGTTAACCATGGCGCACCAAAGTGAAGAGCTGATCATTGACGCACAGGATATCCAGAAGTCGTTCGGCGAGTTGCAGATCCTCAAGGGCATCTCCCTGCAGGTGCGGCGCGGCGAAGTAGTGGTGCTGATCGGCGCCTCCGGCTCCGGCAAGACCACCTTTATCCGCTGCATCAACCTGCTGGAAGACATCCAGGGCGGGCGCATTCGCGTCAACGGCCGCGCCATGGGCTATCGCGAACGCGCCGATGGCAGCCTGGTGCGTGATTCGGAGCGCAACATCGCCCGTCAGCGCCGCGACATCGGCATGGTGTTCCAGCGCTTCAACCTGTTCCCGCACATGACTGCATTGGAAAACATCATCGAAGCACCGATCCAGGTGCTCGGCGTACCGCGTGCCCAGGCGCTGGAACAGGCCCGGGGCTTGCTGGCGCGGGTCGGCCTGGCGGACAAGGCCAGCCACTATCCGTCGATGCTCTCCGGTGGTCAGCAGCAACGAGTGGCGATTGCCCGTGCGCTGGCGATGAAACCCCAGGCGATGCTGTTCGACGAACCCACCAGTGCCCTCGACCCGGAAACCGTCGGCGAAGTGCTGCAGGTGATGAAGGAGCTGGCCGAGGAGGGCATGACCATGGTGGTGGTCACCCACGAAATGGGCTTTGCCCGTGAAGTGGCCGACCGCGTGGTGGTACTCGATCAGGGCGAATTGATCGAGCAAGGGCCGCCGGAGCAGATTTTCAGCCACCCCAGCCATCCGCGGACCCGGGCGTTTCTCAGTCGCGTGTTATGACCTTTTTTTGAAGAGCCTTTGCCATGTTGAAATTTTCCGCTCACGAATACCCCTATGCGTCGCAACGCCAAAGCGTGTTTGCCCGTCGCGGCATGGTCGCGGCATCCCAGCCGCTGGCAGCCCAGGCCGGTATCGAGATCATGCAAAAAGGCGGCAACGCCATTGATGCCGCCATCGCCACGGCGGCGGCGCTCACCGTCGTCGAACCCACTGGCTGCGGCATTGGCGGCGATGCGTTTGCCCTGGTCTGGTGCAAGGGGCAGTTGCATGGCCTGAACGGCAATGGCCACGCACCGGCCGCCTTGAGCATCGAGGCAGTCAAGGCGGCCGGGCATGCGCAGATGCCGCTGTATGGCTGGACGCCGGTCACTGTGCCGGGCTGCCCATCGGCCTGGGCCGAACTGTCGCAACGCTTCGGCAAATTGCCGTTTGCCGATTTGCTGCAGCCGGCCATCAGCCTGGCACGCGACGGTTTCCCGTTGTCGCCGGTGGTTGCCCATCAATGGCAGATATCCTTGAACGAATTCAGCCCGCATCGCGACGAAGTGCTGCAAGCCTGGTTCGACACCTTTCTCATTGAAGGACGCGCGCCCCAGGCGGGCGAGATTTTCCGCAACCCGGCCCAGGCTCGTACCCTGGAAGAACTCGCCGCCACCCGCTGCGAAAGCCTTTATCGCGGTGCCTTGGCCGAGCGCCTGGATGCACATTCGCGGGCCAGCGGTGGTTATCTGCGCGCCAGCGACCTCGAGGATTACCGCGCGCAGTGGGTGGAGCCGATCCGCATCAATTACCGCGGCGTGGATGTCTGGGAAATCCCGCCCAGCGGCCAGGGCCTGGTCGCATTGATGGCGCTGAAGATCCTCGAAGGCTTCAGCTTCGATCACCGCGACAGCCAGCAAACCTGGCACCGCCAGCTGGAAGCCATGAAGCTCGCCTACAGCGATGGCCTGCACTACATCACCGACCCGGCGCACATGCGAGTGGCGGTGGCCGACCTGCTCAGCGACGACTACAGCACCCGCCGCCGTGGCGAGATCGGCGAGCAGGCCCAGCCACCCAAGCCCGGCGACCCTCACGCCAGCGGCACGGTGTACCTGGCCACCGCGGATGCCGAAGGCAATATGGTCTCGTTCATCCAGAGCAACTACCACGGCTTCGGCTCCGGCGTGGTGCTGCCCGACAGCGGCATCGCCCTGCAGAATCGCGGGCAGGAATTCAGCCTCGATGAGGGGCATGCCAACTGCCTGGCGCCGGGCAAGAAAACCTTCCACACCATCATCCCGGGTTTCCTCAGCAAGGACGGTAAGGCCCTTGGACCGTTCGGCGTAATGGGCGGCTACATGCAGCCCCAGGGCCATGTGCAGATGGTGATGAATCTGGTGGACTTCGGCCTCAACCCCCAGGCGGCATTGGACGCGCCACGCTGGCAATGGCTGGGCGACATGAAGGTCGGCATCGAACATGGAGCTTCGCGCGACCTGGTCAATGCGCTGGCGCGGCGCGGGCACAAGGTACAGACCGACAGCGACCTGACCGACTACGGGCGTGGGCAGATCATCCTGCGTGACCCGGTCACCGGCGTGTTGTGCGGGGGCACTGAGCCACGGGCGGATTCGCATATCGCGGTCTGGTGAGCGGCTACACAAGCGCTGAGCCAGACGGATAGTACCGATGGGGTTGATGAGTTGTTCGATCTTCGCTGCGGCGGGTTGGTGCTCGTTGGAGCAAGGATTGAACCTCACAACTCAGGCCTCTGTTCCATCTGCTATCTGATTCTCGACATCCTTATTACCTCGCTGGTAAATACCATGGAATTGTCAATTTCTCTGATATCAGTCGTCTTTTTTCAATCAGATAAAAGCGCCTAAATTCCACCTCCACAACGTCGGCATGTCCATGCAAGGGAGCCCGGAGGGTGGAAATTGCTTGGTCGAGAACAAGACTCTTTGAGTCTGGATGAACCCTATACGTTCTTAAACTCTATCTTGGCAGGAGGTTCCATGGCCCCTCGAACTGTACTGATCACTGGCGCAGCCGGTGGTGTTGGTCGCGCGCTGGTTGAGCGTTTTTTAAATGAAGACTTCAAGGTTTTCGCAACAGATCTGGATGCGAAAAAGCTCGCAGATTTACAGGTTGAATATCAGGTGTCAGGCATTTTTTGCGGTGATATCCGCCAACCCGCTGTGTGTGCTGCAGCCGTTAATGCAGCCGTTATGGCGATGGGCCGACTGGATGTATTGATCAACGCTGCGGGAGTATGGCGCGAAGGTCCGGTTGAAGCGTTTACCGAAGAGGATTTCGACCTCGTTCTGGACGTAAACCTAAAGGCAACGTTCTTCATGTGTTCAGCCGCTATTCCCCATCTGAAATTATCAGAGGGTTCGATCCTGAATATTTCAAGCGATGCCGGCCGGCAAGGCAATCGAAACGCCGCAGCTTATTGCGCAAGCAAGGGCGGCGTGACCCTGCTGACAAAAACCCTGGCATTGGACCTGGCACCCTTTGGCGTGCGCTGCAACGCTATTTCCCCAGGTGATATCGAAACCCCAATGCTCAAATTTCAAGCCACTCAATATGGGCAGGGAGACCCTCAGGCCTACTATCAGGATCTGTTGGACAAGTACCCCCAAGGTGCCCGAGCCCGATTTATCCAGCCGGAAGAGGTTGCCGAGCTGGCGTTTTTCTTGTCCCAACCCGGTGCGCGATCCATCACTGGCGCGGACATGGCGATTGATTGCGGCGTCTCCGCTGGAAACTGACAGTGGCCCATTGATGCCGATGGGAGCGATACCCAAGGGGGCGCTATGACAGTGGCCGATAACCGTCGTCTCCAGGCTGCGCTTTGATGGGCGGGGTAGCACAGGCATCTAGAAGGCATTGGTGAGGAGGCCATCGCACTTGGCGATGGCTGCGTGATGGATGGCGAAAGTCACTCTTGTGAGCCAACCGTCGGGCCGCATCTGGACCCCGCCGCCAGCTTCAATGTGCACTTTTACTCATCAAATACGACGAGGTTCGCCCTCCGCAATTTCGCGTATCAGGCTCAGGTAACGAAGCGCGCCCAGTCCCAGGGGCCGGTTTTTTACCCAGATGATATCGACCCATAGCCGCATCTGACTCGGCATGTAGTCAAACACCACCTCCGTCAATGCGCCTGACGTGATGAGAGGGTGTACCAGCGATTTTGGAAGATAAGCCCAACCCAGTCCTTGCTGCACCAGGTCCAGCGTGGCCAGATAATTGTCGCTGTGCCAAATCCGCCGCGACAGCACAACACGTGGGTCAGAGTCTGCAGGTCCTCCGGTCGCGACGATGATCTGCCGAACATTGACCAGTTGCTCCTCACTCAAGGGGCTTTTTTTGCCAGCGGCCGCAGGGTGATCCGGAGCAGCAACCGCGACTAACAACTGGCTCCCTGCCTCAAGAAATGTCTCGCGCTCATCAAGCCCTGGCCGTTCGAACCCAAGCGCCAATTGCACACGCCCTTCATGGAGCATGCGCATCGCTTCCGGATGGGATGCGGAGCGAATCTCGATTTCCAGCGTGGGAAACTCCCTGGCGATAGTGGACAGCGGACGATTCCAGATGCCTGTTTGCAACTCCGGCGCCATCGCAAGGACCAAGCGCTCTTCCAACCCCTGATGAAGCTGCAGCGCATGGGCGTCCAGCAGGTTCAGTTGGCTGGCGACCTGTCGTGCCTGGGGCTCGAGTGCCTTGGCGGCTGGCGTAGGAATGGCTTTGCGGGTTGATCGGTCAAAAAGCAACAAATCCAGCTCGGCTTCAAGCTGCGACACCGCCATGTTGATGGCGGAGGGGACCCGGCCTAATTTTCGCGCCGCCGCCGAAAAGGATCCGCTGTCGATGACCGAGAGGAAAATTTTAAGTGACTCACTGGTAAACGCCATAGGTGTTGTCAAATTTTCTGATGATGATCGTCTTTATGTATCAGATTTATTCGCCTAGTTTCTACTCTCTTTCAAATTAAATACGTGGGCACACCATGTTGGATACGCAATTTAGAGGGCATGTTGCACTCGTCAGCGGTGCCGGAAGTGAAGCCGGGATCGGAATGGCCATCGCTCGCAGGCTAGGTGCATCCGGAGTGAAGTTGATCATCACTGCGAGCAGCGCTCGTATTCTGGATCGGGTCAAAGAGCTGCGCGCTGAAGGGTTCGACGTTGAAGGCCGACCCGCTGACCTCACTGATGAAAGTCAGGTGCGTGAATTCGGCCTATGGGCAGAGTCAGTCTGGGGGCGGGTCGATATTCTGGTGAATAATGCCGGTATGGCCATGCAAGGAAGCCCTGAGGTTTTCTCGGAATTGGCAACAATGGAACTGCATGAGTGGAATCTTTCACTGGCCAGAAATTTAACTACAGCTTTTCTTCTGACCCGCGCTGTTTTGCCTGGCATGAAGGCGAGAGGTTATGGGCGCATTGTCAATATCAGTTCCACCACGGGCACCCGGTGCGGCAATCCTGGTGAAGCCGCTTATAGCGCCGCCAAGGCCGCGATGGTGGGTATGAACATGGGGCTCGCACTTGAAGTCGCCAAACAGGGAATTACCGTAAACAGCGTGGCTCCGGGATGGATCACCACCGGCTCCACCACGCCAGCCGAAACAGAGGCGGGGCGTTTCACCCCGATTGGGCGCTCGGGCAACCCCCGCGAAGTGGCGGCGGCTGTTGCATTTCTGGCGTCGCCTGACGCCAGTTACATCACCGGTGAAGTCCTGGTGGTGGATGGCGGGAATTGTCTGGTCGAGAACAAATCCCCTCACGCCTGACGTCAAGAACGGGGCTATCACTGCGCGCTGTAAAAGCGCGATGTTTTCGAAGAATGAGTAAGTTCGCCGAGCCGTATTAATGCACCGTCATGCGCCGACAAGCATGAACGCGGTGTTGGACAGTTCCTCTCTGAGCGGCACGGATTTTTAACTGATTTTTTGTAATTAACATAGGGTGTTGATCATGTCGAAAAGTGGAATTAGTGAATCAGCGATTGCTGCTTTTACCGCCTCCGAGCGTGCTCGTTTTATAGAAAACAACCCAACGTCAATAGGGCTTGCCAAACGCGCCAAGGCGAATCTGTTCAACGGTGTGCCCATGCACTGGATGAGCGATTGGTCGATGCCTTCGCCACTCTTCGTCCAGCGTGCCAAAGGGGCGCGCTTCACCGATGTTGACGGTCATGAGTACATAGATTTTTGCCTGGGCGACACCGGCACGATGTTTGGTCATTCACCTGATCCTGTTGCTCGCGCAATAGCCGAGCAGGCCAATAATGGCTTGACCACGATGCTGCCTGGCGAAGACGCGGTGGTCTGCGGCGAGTTGCTGGCTGAGCGATTCGGGCTGCCTTACTGGCAGGTGACCGCCACTGCGACGGACGCCAATCGTTATGTGTTGCGCTGGGCGCGCGCGATTACCAAACGCAACGTCTTGCTGGTGTTCGACGGCTGCTATCACGGTACCGTGGATGACGTCATGGTGCGCTGCCGCGACGGTAAAACAGTGCCCCGTGCAGGTCTTGTGGGCCAGGCCTACGACTTGACTCAATACAGTCGATCCATCCCCTTCAACGATGTGGACGCACTGGAAGCTGCTTTAGCCCAGGGCGATGTGTGCGCGCTGATGTGCGAGCCGGCGATGACGAACATAGGCATGGTCCTGCCCGATCCGGGTTTCATGCAGAAGTGCCGAGAGTTGACCCTCAAATACGGCAGCCTGTTGGTCATTGATGAGACCCACACTATTTCCACAGGCCTGGGTGGATGCACCCGCCAATGGGATTTGAAACCCGACTTTTTCGTGGTGGGTAAACCCATCGCGGGAGGCATACCTTGCGCGGTGTTTGGCGTAACCGAGCAGGTTGCCCTGGCCATGCTCGATGTGCAGAAAACGGTCAGTGAAGAGAGTCACGGGCATGGCCACAGCGGTATGGGAACCACGCTGTCGGCCAACTCGCTGGCGATGCGTTGCATGCGCGTCAGCCTCGAAGAGGTCATGACAGAGTCCGCCTACCAACATATGTTGCCTCTTGCCTCGGGATTGGCTCAGGGACTTCGGTACTTGTTCAAGCAGCACCAGTTGAATTGGTCCGTCACAGAGTTGGGGGCTCGCTGTGAGTTTCAATTCTGTGCTACCTCGCCCAGAACCGGTGCGCAAGCCGAGGCGGCTTTTCATGACAGCCTTCAAATGGCGCTGCACCTGTACTTGATCAATCGCGGCATCCTGATCACGCCTTTTCACAACATGACCTTGTGCTGTCCGCAAACAAGCCATGCGGATGTCGACAGGCTGATCGGTGAGTTGGATAGCGCACTGACCACGCTGCTTGCGCTGACTGGTGCCAGGGTCATCCCTTCATGACTGGACGTCTGAAGCCCATCTTTTTCAAATACTGCCAAGTCGCTTGAATGAGCGCTAAGAGGTTTGACATGCAATTTGCTGATAAAAAAGAGGCCGTAGATTATCTGGCCGCTCACCCTGAAGTGCTGAGCATCGAGTTGTTTCTTATTGATGCCAATGGTGTTCCACGGGGCAAACTCTTGCATCGCGACGAGCTACTGGCGATCTACGAAAATGGTCGGCCGCTGCCAAGTTCCATTCTCGCCTTGACCGTGCAGGGTGAGGACGTAGACGAGACTGGCCTGGTCTGGGATGTCGCTGACGCTGATTGCTGGACCTATCCCTTGCCGGGGAGCCTGACCCTGCAACCCTGGCGCACCCAACCCACCGGTCAAGTGCAAGTGAGCATGCACCCGACCCAGGGGCTTCCCGCCGCGCCCGCCGACCCGCGCCATGTGCTGGTGAACACCATCGAGCGGCTCAAAGCCGATGGATTCCATCCGGTCATGGCCGTTGAGTTGGAGTTTTACCTGCTGGACCAGAAGCGTGACGTCAATGGACGACCGCAGCCTGCGACGCAAACCAATGGCGTACGCCCTGTTGCTCCGCAGGTTTACGGCGTCTATGAACTGGAGCAGGTTCAACCGTTTCTTGATGATCTCTACGCAGCGTGCGCGCTACAGGGTTTGCCTGTGCGTACGGCGATCTCCGAGTACGCGCCGGGCCAGCTCGAGTTGACGCTGGAACATCGTTTCGACGCACTCCAGGCCATTGATGAAGGCGTACGTTACAAACGCCTGGTCAAAGGGGTGGCCAACAAACACGGGCTGCAAGCGTGCTTCATGGCCAAGCCATTCAGCGATCAGGCCGGTAGCGGTATGCATTTGCACGTCAGCCTGGCCGACGAGCAGGGTAACAACCTGTATGCGAGCGAAGACCCCCAGGGTACGCCGCTATTGCGTCACTCCATCGGCGGGATGATGGCGACCTTGTTTGACTCGCTGGCGATATTTTGCCCCCATGCCAACTCATATCGCAGGTTCCAGACCGGCAGTTACGCGCCGCTGGCCAAAAGTTGGGGCGTTAACAATCGCACTGTGTCATTCCGCGTGCCCGGCGGCCCTGCAATCAGTCGCCACATCGAACACCGCATTTGCGGTGCCGATGCCAACCCCTATCTCGCCGCCGCCGCAGTACTTGCGGGAATTCACTACGGCATCACTCATGAAAGCGATCCGGGCGCGGCGATTGTGGGCAATGGCTATGAACAGGCGACCGATTTTCTACCCACAGACTGGCTGACAGCGTTGCAGGCACTGGAACGTTCAACCTGGGCACGCGAGGCGCTGGGCGCTGAATTCCTCAAGGTATTCCTGGCGATCAAGTGGCGCGAGTTCCGTGCATTCAATGCGGAAGTCGGGGAACAGGACTGGCGCTGGTACCTCACTCACGCATAAATGGTAGCCCGTGAACGCGTCTTAAAATGGATTGCTGGAGACTAGCTGACAACTAAGATCCCTACAGCACATCCTGCGCATTTGGCAGTGACTCATCATTATGAGCCGCAGGTCGTATGCCCGCGGCTCGGATCTAATCACGCATACGAACGGGGTGAGAAAAGTCTCAAATTGATCTTGCATGCTAGCATTCAAAGGTGCAGTATTTGGGCATAACAACAAATTGAAGATGCCCCTAATGAAAACGTATACCCACGTTCCATTGGCTTGTGCAGTAACCATCCCCAAGGCGCGAATGCGCCCCCCAGATCAGCAGCCCTAGTGCTCTGGGCTTGTCTCCGAACGACTCTTATCAGTTCCGTACCAACCTACAGCTCCTTCTGTGGCTAGCAGGAGTACATGTGTGTGCTCACCTAATAAGGATAAAATCATGGGCAAAATGCAAGCAGCTCGACTTCACAATGTCGGCCCGACCTTTGTGATCGACGAAATCGACATTCCTGCTATTGGGCCAACGGACGTGTTGCTGCACGTTAAAGCCTGCAACGTTGTCCCTAACCTGCGTAACGTTATCGAGCGTTATCCTGAGTGGTTCCCCTATCTTCCCCTGCCTAAATTGCCAGCCATCTATGGCTTAGATGCCTCCGGGGTAGTCAAGGCAGTAGGTAGCCAAGTGCATTCGGTTAAGCCGGGCGATCGTGTATACGTCAACCCAGGCCGAAGCTGCGGGTCTTGCCACGCGTGCTTGCGAGGTCAGCACCTTAACTGCACCGCATTCACCTTCCAAGGATATTTTGGCTTCGGTGCTGGCTCGCAACGAGTGTTTGAAGATTACCCTTATGGTGGCTTCTGCGAGTTCATGACGGCGCCTGTCAACGGGCTCGTGAAGCTCCCGGAATCCATCAGTTTCGAACAAGGCTGTCGTTTCGGTTATCTCGGCACTGCCTACTCTGCATTGCGCAAAGCGAATGTAGGTTCTGGGCAGACAGTATTGATCAATGGCGCTTCGGGAACGTTGGGGGTTGGAGCTGTGATGCTCGCGCTCGCTATGGGAGCAACGAAAGTGCTCGGCATGGCCCGTAACCGCGAACTGCTCGAAAGAGTCCGCCAGTTGGATCCGTCTCGCGTGCACGTACTTTCTCTCGGAGAACGGCCTGTTGATGAATGGGTTCGCGAGCATACCCAAGGCCTGGGCGCCGACGTTTTCATCGATGCAGTCGGCCCCGGAGCTCCCCATCAAATCACCGTCGACGGGATCAAATCGCTTCGTAGGGGAGGGCGTATGGTCGACATTGGGGGCATGTCTGAAGACTTGCCCGTGCCAATGTTCCAGCTGATGTGCTACCAGATCAGCATCATCGGTTCGCTATGGTTCACGGTTGCAGAAGGTCAGGACATGGCGGAGATGGCGGCTGCCGGTACGCTCGATTTGACAAAATTTGATCAAGAGGTTTTCCCGCTATCTGAAGTGAATGACGCTCTGGACGCCTTGGAAAACCGTAAAGGTGGTTTCACGAACGTTGTTGTAACGCCAGGCCATTAATCGAACTGGCGCGGCATCGAGCTGCGCCAGTCTTATTTCAGAGGTGATCTATGACAATTAGGCGTTTAGTGGTAGGAACGGTCGATGGCCGTTCGGTTGTTCTGAATGATGGACCGGTACCACGTTCTCACGACTACGAACATGTACCTGGTTTTTCTACCGCCTTGGTTTGGGGTACGACAACATCAGAGCAACTCTCTAGTGGTAGAGATGAAACAATCTCGGTGAGCAGTTCGTTTGTTCCTGGGCCTGGGGAAACGAGACTTGAAATCGTCACCTTTCCTCCGGACTCGATTTTTGCTCATCCGGATTTCAGTCATCAGGCTGCTTTTGCCGAGCAACAAAAGCATCTGACAGGGATGGTGGATCATTTTGATCCCGAACGACCAGGAATGCACTCGACCCCGACAGTTGATTATGGCGTCGTGCTTGAAGGTACCATTTGGCTTGAGCTCGACGATGGCGTCACAGTGAAGCTAGAAAAGCATAACGTCATCATTCAACAAGGGAATATTCACGCCTGGAGAAACCAAGGTGATGTTCCTGCTACGTTAGCGTTTGTCTTGGTAGGTACCAATAAGCAATAAATACTCCTGTTTAGAAATCCGAACAATCCACATCCAATAACAAAAAAGTGAGATTGATTATGAAAGCGTATGCATTTTTGTGCGTATCTGTGGCTGCTACCTGCGCAGCGAATTTAGCCATAGCAACGGAACGGGGTGATACAACCTGGCCGTTGGGTGTGCAAACCGTTGTACCCGCTTTGATGCCGAGCCCAGGAGAAACCGAGTTCTATAGTTATACTGTTTATTATCATGCTGGAAATTACAAAGATAACTCCGGGCACTCCAGCGTTCCAGGGTTCAATTTGGAAAATTATATTCAGGCGATACGTCTCGTTCATACCTGGGATTATCAAACTGAATCAGGTGTTCGATTCACAAGCGGAATTATTGGTACTGGGGGACACGTAAATATAAAGGCCGGAGGAGCGTCCGATTCTAAAACGGGGATGCGGCAGACCTATATCAGTCCTTTGAACGTGCTTTACTCTCCGGCCCCTAATCTTCATCTGCTCGCCGGCGTCAGTGTCTTTAAACCCTTGGGAGGCTATGATAAGAATGATTTGGCCAACACTACGCCAAATTACACAACTTATATTTCAGAGTTTGCGCTGACTTGGTTCCCGCATCCGGACTGGGAAGTTTCTCTGGCGCCCACTTATTCATTCAATGAGCGAAACAAGGATACAGACTACCGCTCCGGCAACGTGTTTAATGTCGACTACTTATTGGGGTACCGCTTTCCCTCTATGCCAAAACTTCAGTTTGGTTTGGCTGGGTACTATACTAAGCAGATGTCGGATGATAATGTCAGCGGCGACAACTTACCTGGGGGCAATCGGCTGAGAAAGGTGGGTGTGGGCCCTCAGCTGTTTTACTCATTCAACCAGAACACCGGTGTGGTGCTCAAATGGCTGCATGAGACCAATGTGAAAAATGGTCCTCAGGGTGACTCGGTCTGGCTTGAAGCTGCGTTTCCACTATAAGCACGTGGCTGCTACGGCTCAAACCGTGGCAGCCATCTCCTCGCTGTGCAGGCGCTGCATTGCCTCGATAACATGCCTTGATACGCTGTCAATGTGCGCCATCGCCGCCTTTTTACACTGTTTGTCGTTGCGGGTGCTCAGCGCTGCGATTATCTCGTCATGTTCGCCGGTTACGTCAGGCAGGTGCGCCTGAAAGCCACAACTTTGAACGATGAAAAAGTCTGACAGTTCGAAATTGGCCATCTGCCGTGTCGACACGATAGGTGACCGTGCCATCGCATGGAGAAGCCGGTGGAAGTCAACGTTCAGGTTTCTATAGCTCTCCGAGGCGTCACTGTGGGCTGGGTTGATCCGTGCGATTTGCTCATTCAACTCTTGAAGCCTTGCGACCTCCAGAGGCGTTCCGCGCTCTGCTGCAAGGCTTGCGATCAGGCCTTCGGTATTGGCGAACATTCGATAGAAATCAGCAACCTCATCTGGGCTCGGTTGCACCACTTGGCAGCCAACCTGTGCAATGATTTGAACAAATCCCCGCTCTTGCAGGCTGTTCAGTGCGGTCATTATTGGCTGCCGACTGACTCCCGTCGATTCGCCAATTTCCTTCACGAAAATTTTCTCGCCGAAGCGATAGCGGCGGGTTAGCAAGCGCTGCAAGATTTCTTGATAGATCGCGAATTTTTTGTTTGGCGTATGCATAGGTCTTCGGTAGGTGAGGTGCAATCGAGGGGAGTGCGCATTCGTCCACTTTAGTGCGCAAAGGCTTGATCTACAAGGGATGCAGATCCAGGACGGCTTTCGTGGCGAGCAACGGTCGCGTAACTGAACGTAAATCAGTTGACAACAACCACTTGCATGCTAGCATGCCAAATAAGAAATATAAAAGCAGATGAACTGCCACGCGGAGTATTCAGGTATGAGCAATGCCTTGCGACTGCCCCATATAGCTGCCCAAGCTACGGCTCGATCGCAGCCCATCCTCGAGCGCGAGGCTTACTTAAGCTTGCTTATTCAAATCCCACTTCCCCCAAGAAATCCCCGCACGTCAAGTTAATTGCGCGCCAATTTTTATATATGATGTGTATGCACAAAAGCAGGCCTTTTTTGGCAGAGTTTCGTTCGACTTAATAAAAATAAGGAAAGTCCAATGGGTATTCGTTCTGGTAAAGAGTTCATAGCTGGCCTTAAAGAAAATCGTCGCGACGTGTGGGTAAATGGGGTCCAAGTTAGTGATGTTACGACCCACCCTGCATTCAGCGGCGCAGTCAAGCAATTAGCCGAGCTTTACGACACGCAGCATAATCCCGAGCTTCAAGATAAAGTGACTTATGTTGTCCCCTCCACCGGACAACGTGCGGGGATGGCGTTTCATCCTGCGCAAAACGTCGAGGATCTGACTAAGCGTCGTGAAGCATACAAAGTGTGGGCTGAAACCAATTTTGGGCTAATGGGCCGCTCTCCTGATTTTATGAACGTAACTCTCTTGGCGTTCTGGGAGGCACGCGATACTTTCGCCGAGGGTGGGCAGCAGTACGCTGACAACGTCGAGCGTTACTACGAATATATCCGTGACAATGATCTGTTCTTAAGTCATGCACTGATTACGCCGCAAAATGATCGTTCTAAGCAGTCTTCGCAAATGGGCAACATGCACCTTCGGGTTGTACGCGAAAGTGCTGAAGGCATCTACGTAAGCGGAGCCCGGATGATTGCCACGCTGGGGCCGGTGTCAGACGAAATGGTTATGTACAACCTGCCATCCTTCAAAGCAGGTGACGAAGATCATGCGTTGGTATTTGCGGTGCCGACCCACATTGAAGGCCTTCGACAAATCTGTCGCGACCCTTACTATGTTGAAGGGCGCACGAGCTTCGATCACCCGCTTTCAACGCGTTTTGAAGAAAACGATTCTCTGCTGGTATTCAACAATGTGTTTGTGCCTTGGGGGCGTGTTTTCTGCTACCGAAATGTTGAGCTCTCTAACCGTCTCTACGCCACTACCGGCGTGCGTAATCACACGGCACATCAAACCAATACCCGTGCATTGGTTAAGATGCAGTTTTCCGTCGGGCTTGCGATGGCCGTAGCGCGCTCCATCAAAGCTGACCAATTCCTTCACGTTCAACAAATGTTGGGCGAATGCCTTGGTTATATTGAGCAGGTCAAGAGTGCGTTGGTGCGTGCAGAGGTTGAGGCCCAGCGGACGTCTCGTGGAACACTCCAGCCTAATCTCGCACCACTACAGGCCATTCGAACCATGCTGCCTACTGCCTATCCGCGGGTGATTGAGGTGCTGCAAACGATCGGTGCAGGTGGCTTCATGCTGATGCCGAGCGCTGCGGACTTCCAGGCGTCGGAAATTGCAGATGATCTGCATGCTTACTACCAGGGCGCTGATGGAATGCCATCTCTGGAGCGCGTGAAGCTGTTTAAATTGGCTTGGGATCTTGCAGGGGAGGCGTTTGGTCAGAGGCTTGTGCAGTATGAGCGTTATTACGCTGGGGACCCGGTACGAAACCTTGCAATGAACTATTTGAGCTCCAAGGATCCGAATCCTATTCGTCTGGTGAACCAAGCGTTGCAGTTGGCAGGCAATCCAGAGCCCGTCTCGTACCTGTAATGACACTGTAAACGGGCGCAAAAAAGTCCGCATCTAATTACTTAAAATCCAAGACTTTATTATTCGAGGTCGGATATGACGCAGCTCAATATCGGCGTGGCACCTGGAGTTAGTACAACTGAATTCCGAGGCGCAGTGGGCCAATTTGTCACGGGAATAACTGTAGTTTCGGTTCTTGATGAGCAGGGGCGACCATACGGAATGACCGTTAGTTCTTTTTGCTCCCTTTCTCTTAATCCTCCGTTGATTCAATGGAGTATTACGACCGAGTCTTTTTCATTCCCGAAGTTTCAGAGGGCAAAGCATTTCGCGATAAATATTCTCGCTTCTGATCAAGAGGATGTTTCGAGAGATTTCTGCAAGCCAATAGATCGTTTTGCGACAGTTTCATCCACACCTGGTCTGCACGGTTTACCGCTCATAGATAACTGTCTGGCGTGGCTGGAGTGTGAGGTAGAAAAAATGGTCGTCGGCGGGGATCACACAATCTTCATTGGTCGGGTTACCAGAAGTCGCGTCTTCGATAAGTCCCCTTTACTGCATTGGAGGGGGAAACATATTCCACTGGAGGCGTAACCTTGTAGTTAATATCAGTATTGTTGCGAACAGTTTTTAACGGCGAATAATATAAAAACAAGATAGGGCGTCAGATGAACGATTATAAAAACGTTCTTGGGTGGGCATCATTACCCATCGCATTTTCGATTTGCGGCATTGCCAACGCGCAGGGATATTTTGAAGATAGCAAAGCCACAGTTACGCTGCGCAACTACTATTTTGATCGCGATTACAAAGGAACAACCCTACAGAGCGCCGCTCGGGAATGGGCGCAAGGGGGCATATTGAGATTTACCTCCGGATTCACGCCTGGCGTCGTTGGCTTCGGGCTTGACGCAGTTGGAATGATGGGCATCAAGCTCGACTCGTCGCCTGATCGTTCTGGTACCGGGCTTTTACCTCGAGATGCGGTCACTCACAGAGCGTCTGATGAGTATTCAGAGTTGGGCCTTACCGCTAAAGCAAAGGTGTCGAAGACCGAGCTGCAGGTAGGCTCAATATCAACGTTTCTCCCCATTGCTTTCGCCAGCCCAACGAGACTTCTTCCTCAGACGTTCCGAGGGGCCTACATCCGCTCCACTGACATTGATAAATTTAGTCTGCATGCAGGGTATCTGGATCGCATCAACTATCGGGATTCAACTGACTACCAGAAAATGTCAGTGGCTTCGCCGAACCGTCGCTTCATACCCACCGCCGAATCAGACAAATTTATTTTCATGGGGGGCGACTACCAGATCACCCCTGCGCTGAACTTGAAGTATTTCTATGCCGAGCTGGAAGATATCTACCAGAAAAACTACCTCGGGTTTGAGCACTTTTGGCAAGTTGGCGGGGGCAAGCTGAAAACAGATTTTCGATTTTACCAGACTGATGAAAGCGGCCAGGGCCGCGCAGGTAAGGTCGATAATAAGAATACCGGGATCATGTTCACGTATACCTACGGTGCGCAAAGCTTCGGTGCTGGATACATGCAACTTAATGGTGATACCGCGATGCCCTATCTGGCGGGTACTGAGCCGCTGGTTGTAAGTGAGGGGTTTCTTAGTTCTGAGTTCCTCAACCCCAAAGAACGCTCTTGGCAGGCGCTTTACAGCTATGACTTCGCCTCATTCGGCATGCCGGGTCTCAAAGCAACGACTCGATACATCAAGGGCTCCAATATCGAGCTGCCAACTCTCGGTGGTCAAGGTCTTACTGAAAGTGAGCGATACCTTGAACTCAGCTACGCGTTTCAAGGCAGCCTAAAAGGCGTAAGTGTGCGTGCAAGGCAGTCTCTATACCGAAATGACTTCTCCAGCGCCGCCAGCGTGCGCGATGACAATGAAACGCGAATCAATATCGATTACACGATGAGCCTTTGGTAGCAGGCGACCTGTACCAGCCCAATTTAAAAATAATAGGTGGAGAAGGTTATGACCGTGTCAACTGAGCTGCAGCTTGAAATAGCGATCAAGCGCAAAACCGCTTACCGCAAAATTTGGTGGCGCATAATACCTTTCTTGTTTATCTGCTACGGCGTGGCCTTCATTGATCGAATCAATCTAGGCTTCACCAAGCTGCAGATGAGTGAGGAGCTTGGCATCAATGCTACGTGGTTCGGGATTGCAGCCGGTGCTTTCTTCATTACCTATGCATTGTGTGAAATGCCGAGTAATGCACTGTTAGCAAGATGGGGCGCCAGACGGACTTTTTTGCGCATCATGTTCTTGTGGGGGCTAGCGACGGTCGCCACTGCATTTGTTACCAGCGTTTCTCATCTCATCACCCTGCGTCTGCTGCTGGGAGCTTTTGAGGCGGGCTTTCTACCCGGCATCATTCTCTATCTGACGTTCTGGTTTCCTTCATCTATGAGGGCTCGCGTCACGGCAGTTATTTTTGTTGCCAACGCGGTAGCTGGCTCTATTGCGTCTCCATTAAGCGGTTGGATCATCACTTATATGGACGGGGTGGGAGGGCTATCAGGATGGAAATGGGTGTTCGTCGTCGAAGGTGCGCCGGCTTGCTTGCTGGGTATCCTATGTTTTTTCGTACTGCGTGATCGCCCCGACGACGCGACCTGGTTGACGGATGATGAAAAACGACTGGTGAAGGAAGACCTGGCAAAGGACGAAATCCCTGAGGAGCAGCACTCCAAGGGCGTTATGAGGAACATTCTTTGTAACCCCGTTAACTATTTAGTGGCTTACCTGTTCTTTACCGCGGCATGCAGCAACTACCTGTTGTTTTTTTGGCTTCCCACGATCGTTAAGGACTCTGGTGTGAACTCCCTTGTGGATGTCGGTTTCCTGTCTGCGATTCCCCTGCTTTTCGGATTTGTGGGGGCTATCGCACTAAGCTGGAGCTCAGACGTGTTACGTGAGCGACGGTGGCATCTCGTGTTTTGCTTTGGTTTGATCAGCTTTGGTTTAGTGGCAGGAACCATCGCTCAAACGCTTCCCTGGATGCTGTTCTTCTTCGCCGTGGCGAGTTTCGGCACGGGGGCGAGCGGGCCTTTGATTTGGTCACTACCGCCTGGATATCTGGATCGTAAATCGGCCCCATTAGGGATCGCATTCATCAGCACGCTGGGTAACGTCGCAGGCTTCGTTAGTCCTCCGATTCTGGGCTACATCAAGACCGTAACCGGGAGCTTGAACCTTGGAATTATCGGCATCGCGATGTTGGGGCTGACCGGCGCGGTGCTCACGCTATTTGCACTGTCCCCGGCAGTGGTGAGGGTCAAGAAATCTATCGACTCGCCTTCTGTTGTTTGATAGTCACACCGGAAGTATATATCTAACAATTCGATGGTTTTGGCGGCAACGTATTCAGTTATTAGCACGTACCAAGCATTGACTCGCTAACCGCATAGGCTTAGCTTACATGCTAGCATTCCAATAAAAAGGTTCGTCTACGCGGACCGCACAAATGCCTTAGGGCAATGCACTCAGGAGGTCGAAGTGAAACAATCCCAAGAAGCGGATAAGTCTCAAGCTGCCGCAACAGAATCCAACACCACTGCCGCTCACGTCCTTGCCGCTGCACTGCGCCGTCATGATGTCACTCATGTATTCGGTCAAGCCATTCCTGCCGCTTTCTTCGTTATTGCTCATGAATATGGTATCCGTCAGGTTGGTTACCGTACCGAAAACGCAGGCGGTGCAATGGCTGATGCCTATGCTCGTGTGAGTGGCAAAGTGGGTGTGGTGGCTGCGCAAAATGGTCCGGCAGCGACCCTCTTGGTCGCGCCATTGGCGGAAGCATTGAAGGCATCAGTTCCAATGGTGGCGATCGTTCAAGACGTGCCTATGGGCATGACTGACCGCAACGCGTTTCAAGAGTTTGACCACCTCACCCTTTTTCAGTCTTGCGCAAAATGGGTTAGACGTCTGACAGAGGTCAGCCGGCTGGACGATTACATTGACCAAGCCTTCACTGCTGCATCCAGCGGCCGACCAGGACCTGCTGTGCTTATTTTGCCAATGGATTTGCTGCGCAAGCCTGCTACATCCAGTCCGGCGCGCACCTCCAATCTTGGGCATTTCCCACTGGATCGCTTCGCTCCATCGCCGGAGGCTGTACAGCACGTTGCCAAGCTGATCGCAGGCGCCAAGCGACCGATTATCGTAGCCGGTGGTGGTGTGCATCTCTCTGGAGCGACGGCTAGTATCAATCGCTTGAGCGAGCTGTGCGGTATTCCCGTTGCCACAACCAATATGGGCAAGGGGACAGTCGACGAAACCGGCCCGCTGTCTCTGGGCGTCTTTGGCAACTGCATGGGGCCTGGCACACCCGGTCATGAGCTCGGCCACCATCTGGCTGACGCCGACCTGATTCTGCTGGTTGGTACTCGTACCAATCAAAATGGGACGGACACTTGGAAAATTGTTCCAAACGGCGCGACGATCGTCCACATCGATATCGACCCGATGGAAATCGGGCGCAACTATGATTCTGTGCGCTTATTGGGCGACGCGCGACTCACCGTTGATTCGCTCATCCAGGCATTGGCCTCGCATGACTTTAGTCATGGCGCTGAACGGACTGCAGCGGTCAAAGCAGAAATTGAAGCTGCTCGACCGCGTGTGCGAGAAGCACGTGTTGCAATAGGTAGTGGTCGCAGTGGGGCGCTTCGACCGGAGGCGCTGATGGCCGAACTGGACAAGATTCTGCGCCCAGATGACATCGTGGTGGCAGATGCGAGTTACTCCACCAACTGGGTCACCAGCTTCCTCACGTCTCGCCGTGCAGGATCTCGCTTTCTGACTCCACGAGGACTCGCAGGTTTGGGCTGGGGTTATCCAATGGCGCTGGGGGCTAAGGTAGCGCATCCGAATGCACGAGTGATCGCCCTTGAGGGCGATGGTGGATTCGGTCACTGCTGGTCGGAGCTTGAGACAGCACGGCGCATGAATATTCCAGTGGTTCTCATTGTTTTGAATAACAGCATTCTGGGTTATGAACTTCATGCCGAGCATGTCCATTACGGTGTGCACAGTGACGCCTGCCGATTCCAAGCGGTAGACCATGCGGGTATTGCGCGGGCTGTTGGCTGCTGGGCCGAAACTGTAAGTGATCCTGCTGAAATGGCGGGTGCACTGGAGCGTGCATTCGCCGCCGGTGTTCCTGCTTTGCTGGACGTCATGATTGATCCCAACGCGTTCCCGCCGCTTTCGCTTTTCTGCGGTGACGTGAATCCAGGAAGCGATGAGTTCCTGGAAGTCGGGGGTGTGTCATGAGCAACACGAATCGAACTGTTTGCTGGGTAACGGGGGCGTCGAGCGGAATCGGTCTTGCAATAGCGGAAGCACTTGTACAAGACGGGCATTTTGTTGTGATTTCTGCCAGGGGTGAAGCAGCGCTTGCGCAAGCGCTAGAACGCTTGCACACCCTAAGTCCGAACGCTGCTGCTGTAAGCGTTGATGTGACATCTTTCGATGCGGTTCGTAGTGCTGTAGCCCAAATCGAATCTGACTACGGGCCGGTAAGTATCCTAGTGGCGAATGCTGGGATGAACGTGGCGGCTCGCGCATGGGGAGAGCTCTCCAGTTCAGATTTCGATCAGGTCACGCAGATCAATTTGAACGGCGTCTACTACACGATCGACGCGGTGCTCCCATCGATGCGAGCGCTTAAGAGCGGGTTGGTAATCAACATCGCCTCGTGGGCCGGTCGGTTCGTGTCGGCCAAGCCAGGACCTTCCTATAGCGCGGCCAAGGCAGCGGTGATCGCGTTGACCACCAGCCTCAATGCCTCTGAATACCAACACGGTATCCGAGCCTGTGCGCTGTCTCCTGCAGAAGTCGCAACGCCTGCCATGTCGCGTCGCAAAGTGCCACCCACCGAGGCGGCTTTGTCGAAGATGCTCAAACCTGAGGATATCGCCGCTGCGGTCAGGTTTGTCGCCAGTATGCCCCGTCATGTCTGTGTTAATGAGTTGGTAATTTCACCGGTTTGGAACGGGGCCTATGGCGCCCCGCAGCTCTAGGTGTACTTGACGGATTGCAGTGCAATTCAGTTCTGAAGAGGTATGTGATGGTTAGCCTGGCAGGCAGTATCGTTGCTGTTGTTACACCGATGCTTGAGAACGGAGGCGTCGACTACGAGTCCCTCGCGCGGCTTATCGAATGGCATATCGCCGAAGGAACACATGGCCTTTGCGTCGTGGGCACTACCGGCGAGTCCGCCATGCTTTCCGTCGAGGAGCACATTGAGGTATGTGCCTTCGCGGTTCGCCAGGTGGCTAGTCGCGTACCTGTTATCGCAGGGGCAGGTGCGAACTCAACCAGCGAAGCTATTGAGTTGACGGCGCTCGCTAAGAAGATTGGTGCGGACGCTGCGCTACATGTAGCTCCTTACTACGTTCGTCCTACGCAGGAAGGCATGTTTCAACATTTTCGAGCCGTCGCTCAGGCAGTAGACCTTCCTATTGTGCTCTACAACGTCCCTGCGCGAACCGGGGTAGATATTGGGGTTGAGCTAACTCTGAAGCTTGCATGTGAGCCAAGCATTATTGGTATCAAGGATGCTACCGGCAATATCGAGAGGGCTTCTGAAATTCTTCGCTATAGACCTAGCGGCTTTAGCTTGTATTCAGGTGATGACCCTACAGCTGTGGCGCTAATGCTACTTGGAGGGGAGGGGACGATAAGCGTTACTGCGAACGTTGCCCCCCGTCTAATGGCTCAGCTCTGTGAGCGCGCATTGGCAGGAGAGGCAAAAGCAGCGTCGGCGCTTAACTTGCAACTGATGCCTCTTCACCAAGCACTGTTCATCGAGAGCAGCCCATCGCCGACGAAATGGGCCCTTGGGGAGCTAGGCCTAATCAAGCCCCACTGCCGACTACCGCTGGTTCCGCTTTCTGAAAAGGCAAGGCCGGTTCTCGCATCTGCGATGCGAGATGCCGGGATCGTGAAAGTTAATCACATCACCTAATTACAATAAGGATCTAACCAATGATCGTAGAAATGCGGACCTACACGCTTCTGCCTGGAAAACTTCGTGAATGGTTACCGTTTTTTGAAAAAGAGCGCTTTCCAATTCAGAAAAAACATTTAGGCAATCTGGTGGGTTACTACACGACTGACACGGGTGAACTTAATCAAATCGTGCAGCTCTGGGCGTACGAAAATTACGCTGATCGTGAAGCCCGTCGTAAGGCGCTCTGGTCTGATCCAGAGTGGACGGATCCATCCAAATCGACCATCAGCGTGATGCAGAAGCAAGAAAGCAAAATCCTGCTGCCCACTGCATTTTCCCCATCTCATTTCTAAACGAGGCGACTCGCTATAGCGGTAAGTGCATCAGCGACGACAGAGGATATGCAGCAATGACGCTTAAAGCTCTGGGTTATTTGGGAGTCGATACTACCGACTCCTCGGGTTGGAAGGATTATGGCTCTCGCTTTCTTGGGCTTCAGCTTACCGAAACGGTGAGTGATGGTATGTCCTTCAGGATGGATGACCGTAAACAACGTTTGACAGTCAACGAAGCGAACCGCAACGGCCTTGGCTTCATGGGATGGGAGGTTGCCGACGCTGCGGCTCTGGACCAATTCGCTATGCGTTTGGAACAGGCACAGGTACGCGTCAATCGTGGGTCGCGCTCCCTTTGTGAGCAAAGGCAGGTTCGGGACTTGATTGTTTTTTCAGATCCCATTGGCAATCGCATTGAGGTCTATCACGGATTGGCTGAGGCAGGAACGCCCTTCATTCCAGGACGTACGATGCAAGGTTTCCGGACTGGGGACATGGGCATTGGCCATGTGGTCCTCACCGTACCAAGCGCCAAGGATATTTTGCCGTTTTACCGTGACCTTTTGGGTTTTCATCTGAGTGACTATTTCGAGCGACCGTTCAAGGCGATCTTCCTGCATCTAAACCAACGTCACCATAGTCTGGCAATTCTGGAAACGGGCAAGGTTGGTATCCACCACCTCATGTTTGAGACGTTAAGTCTTGATGACGTCGGACAGGCCTACGACTTGGCGTTGGTGGATGAAGGGCGAATTGCAACGACGTTGGGAAGGCATACGAACGATCAGGTGGTTTCATTCTATGCAAAGAGCCCATCCGGGTTTCTGGTTGAGTGCGGTTGGGGCGGCCTGGTTATTGATCCCGAAACGTGGGAGCCCTATGAAGTTGTCCACGGGCCCAGTTTCTGGGGGCATGACCGCAACTGGCTGCCTCCAGAAGGCCAGGAAGAGGCTAGACGTATCAGGATGGCCGCCGCTCAAGATGGTGCACGTGCCAACGTAAACGTAATTGAAGGGTTGTACAACGCGACGCGAAAGTGATCCGTGTCAGCGTGCAGCATGAGTAAAAAATAACTCCGCTATCAATAACAAAATGGAGAATTCAAATGACTAATAAAATGCGTGCCGCTCGGCTTCACGATATCGGTTCCCCGATGAGTGTGGACGAAATCGATATTCCTACTCCTGACAGCGATGAAGTGCTTGTACGAGTAGAGTCGTGTGGTGTCGTGCCCAACCTTGGGAACGTGATCAAGAACTATCCAACCTGGTTTCCAGATCTGCCGCTGCCGAAGTTACCTGCCATTTTCGGTTTGGACCCTGCCGGTACCGTTGTCGGGGTCGGAAAACGCGTTTTCAACTTTAAAGAGGGCGATAGGGTTTATGTAAATCCGGCTCGGTTCTGTGGCACATGCCGCTGCTGCCGCAAGGGTGATCCCCTGAGCTGCGAGCGCTTCGGCTACTCGGGTTATTTCGGTTTTTCGCCCGAGGCGAATGATCTTTTGAAGCACTACCCCTACGGTGGCTTCTCGCAGTTTATGACAGCTCCCCAATATAGCCTTGTGAAGCTGCCAGATAATGTAACGTTCGATCAGGCGGCGCGGTTCGGGTATCTGGGAACGGCGTACGCTGCTCTTAAGCGTGGTAAAGCGGGCCCTGGTATGACTGTGTTGGTCAACGGTGCAAGCGGGACTCTTGGTCTTGGCGCTGTGCTATTGGCGCTAGCGCTTGGCGTCACTCGTATCTTTGCTGTCGCCAGGGATAAGGCGCTTCTGGAGCAAGTTCGCCAGTTAGCCCCTCAGCGAATCGAAACATTCTCAACGTCTGACGGCAACTCCTTGTCAGAGTGGGCCTTTTCTAATACCAACGGAGCAGGGGTTGATCTCGTTGTCGACACCTTGGGGCCGGGAGCGCCTGCAAGCGCAGTCACTGATGCGATCGATTGCCTGCATCGTGGTGCGCAAGCTGTGCATGTGGGTGGTGTGTCTGAGTTGGTTCCGATGAATCTGTTCAAGCTAATGGCAGCCCAGGTTCAGTGGCTGGGTTCTAACTGGTTCACAGCCGGCCAGGGACAGGATATTGCTGACATGGCGGAGCGAGGCGTTCTCGATCTGTCGGTATTCGAGACGACTGGTTTTGGGCTGAGCCGCATCAACGAAGCCTTGGATTCCATAGCCGGGCGACATGGTGGATTCACTAATTTCGTTATAAACCCGCAAGCGTAAGTGCGCTCCCTACGGCCGATTCAACATCGGCCGCAGGGATTCCAGAACAATCATTGACGAGAAAATGCCAGCGCCTCAGGTTAATATTGTTCTTGCATGCTAGTATGTGAGTAGGCATGATGATTTCACCAACAACAAAAGCGTACGCATGACGACGAGCGCTACTCGCCCTTTTTAGGGTATCGATGCAGCCTTCACTGCATTCGACTTGGGCCGTCGTTAGTGTGCCGAAAACCTTCGGGTTTTTTAGCGCATGACAAGGTGCATGGCTATGAGCGTTTTCCTCCACTGTCTGTCACACACACCTCTGGTCGGCTTAGTCGACCCTTCCCCCGATGTTCTGGCAGAAATTAATGCCGAGATTAATTCGGCCCGTCAGCAGATCGAAGCTTTCGATCCTGAACTTGTAATCCTGTTTGCTCCTGACCATTACAACGGTTTCTTTTACGACATCATGCCGTCCTTTTGCATCGGTACTGCTGCAGAAGCCATCGGCGATTTTGGATCTGCTGCGGGTGTCATCTCAGTGCCAGCTCGGGAAGCTGAGGAACTCGCTTTTGCGGTGTTAGCTGCGGGAGTAGATGCTGCAGTTTCTTATCGCATGCAGGTCGATCACGGTTTCGCCCAACCACTCGATTTTCTGCTAGGCGGGTTAGATCGGTATCCCACGATTCCGATTTTCATCAATTGCCTTGCGCGCCCCATGCCGAGTTTTCAGCGGGTTCGAATGTTCGGTGAAGCAGTGGGGGCTTATGCCGCCAAAACCGACAAGCGTGTTCTGTTTCTGGGATCTGGCGGTTTGTCTCATCAGCCCCCGGTACCCGAGCTGGCAACTGCAAACTCGCACTTACGAGAGCGTTTGTTAGGTGGAGGCAGGAACCTGCCGCTAGATGAGCGGGAGGCGCGCACGCAGCGGGTTATCAACGCGGCCCTGCTCTTTATCGATGATCAGAATTCCCTGCATCCGCTAAACCCGACATGGGATCGCTATTTTCTCGACACCCTTCAAGCCGGCGATTTGCATGAGCTTGATGGCATCGGTGATGACGAACTCTCAGCCATAGCGGGCAAATCCACTCACGAGGTCAAAGCCTGGGTGGCTGCATTCGCCGCTATGACGGCTTATGGCTCTTATCAAACGAGTAATCGTTACTACCGCCCCATCCCAGAGTGGATTGCGGGATTTGGTGCGTTGAGCGCTCGTCCAATTGCTGACTGAGCGAGTTTGAATTTTTCCCGCTCTTGCGATAACTCGCAGGAGCCCATCTCCTAATCATATGAGGAAGAAGAGATGACGTCTGCCAAGCAAGCCTTCACCAATGAAAACACCAGCAAACTGGTTCGCGTTAAAGAAGGCGAACATGAGTTTCAACTGCACTATAACGATGCAGGTGACGGGGCTGAAACAATCATCATGCTCCACGGCTCAGGCCCTGGGGCTAGCGGATGGGCAAATTTCAATCGCAACATCGACACGTTTGTTGACGCAGGTTTTCGCGTCATTTTGATGGACTGCCCAGGCTGGAGCAAAAGCGATCCCGTGGTCTGCACTGGCTCACGCTCCCATCTTAATGCTGCTGCGCTCAAAGGGTTCGTCAACGCACTTGGGCTTGACCGCGTCCACCTGGTAGGCAATTCGATGGGTGGCCACACAGCAGTCGCTTTTGCGTTGGACAACCCTGAACGGGTGGGCAAGTTGGTCTTGATGGGTGGTGGTACTGGTGGAGCGAGTTCCTTCGTGCCAATGCCCACAGAGGGCATCAAGCTGATCCAGAGCGTCTACCGCGAGCCCAATATCGAGAACCTCAAAAAAATGATGAAGGTGTTCGTCTACGACAGCAGTGCGCTGACTGACGAACTATTCCAAGGCCGCCTGGACAATATGCTCAGCCAGCGGGAGCACTTGGATAACTTTGTCAAAAGTATCGACGCAAACCCTAAGCAATTTCCGGATTTCGGCCATCGCCTTGGTGAAATCAAAGCCGAGACTTTCGTCATTTGGGGGCGCAACGATCGCTTCGTCCCGATGGATACCGGACTGCGCTTGATTGCTGGTATTTCGAATTCCGAATTGCACGTTTTCAACAACTGCGGGCACTGGGCGCAGTGGGAGCATGCTGACAAGTTCAACCGGATGGTTTTGGACTTCCTCACCCATTAATCGCTTACCTGGTGTAGGGACTATGGTTCCCTCAGTCCCGACACCCAGTACCCCGATGCCCACACGCACAGCATCGGGTGATTCGTACAGCGCGCAATTACGAGGTGTCTTATGAATGTGACCCAACAGACTCTAGAGCAATTAGCGGGAGCTTTGCGCCAGGCTGAAAACAGTGGTGAAGCAATTGAGCCTCTACGTGATCAGATTGGTCTTGATAACCGGGAAGCGGCGTACGCCATTCAGCGATTGAACGTGGCCCACGCCAGTGCAGCTGGTCGGCGGGTCATCGGTCGCAAGATCGGCTTAACAAATAAACAGGTTCAGGCCCAGCTTGGTGTTGATCAACCCGATTTTGGGACGTTGTTCGCCGACATGTGTTATGGCGATAACGAAGTCGTTCCCTTCAAAAGCGTGCTGCAGCCAAAAATTGAGGCTGAGATCGCTCTGATTTTGGAGTCCGACCTGCCTCGCGTAGATACCACATTCGCAGATGTCTTGGCAGCTACCGGCTGGGTGCTTCCTGCGCTCGAAATCGTGGGTAGTCGTATCCAAGGATGGAACATCCGTTTTGTCGATACGGTGGCTGACAATGCTTCAAGTGGAAGTTTTGTGTTGGGCGGCCCGGCACGGCGATTGGACAGTTTGGATTTGCGTGAAGCACAAATGGAAATGACCCGAAATGGTGAGTCAATTTCAATAGGTAGCGGCGCGCAATGTCTGGGACATCCATTGAATGCTGCGGTATGGCTAGCTCGCACCATGGCTCAGCTTGGTGAGCATTTGAAAGCAGGTGACATCATTCTTACAGGGGCGCTAGGGCCGATGGTGCAAGTAGCTGCCGGTGATCGGTTCGAAGCAACGATTAGCGGTGTCGGTAATGTAGCGGTGGAATTCAGCGCTGGTTGATTGTGCACCTAAGAGATGAGAGAGCAAAAAACATGAAAAAGCTCAAAGTGGCAATTGTCGGCTCCGGCAACATCGGTACGGATCTGATGATTAAGATCATGCGTAATGCCAAGCACCTGGAAATGGGCGCTATGGTTGGTATCGATCCTAATTCTGACGGACTCGCTCGAGCGGCACGCTTAGGCGTCGTCGTTACGCACGAGGGCGTAGAAGGCCTGACTAAGCTTCCGATATTTTCCGAGATCGATTTTGTCTTTGATGCGACGAGTGCCGGCGCTCACGTGAAGAACGATGCATTCCTGCGTAGCATCAAGCCAGGTATCCGCTTGATTGACCTGACTCCCGCCGCCATTGGGCCATATTGCATTCCCGTTGTGAACCTTGAGCAGAACTTAAATGCGCTCAACGTCAACATGGTCACCTGCGGTGGCCAAGCGACCATCCCGATGGTGGCGGCGGTATCGCGAGTGGCAAAGGTTCACTACGCCGAGATCGTCGCATCTATCGCTAGTAAGTCCGCTGGGCCGGGTACGCGTGCGAATATCGATGAGTTCACTGAAACCACCTCCCAGGCTATCGAGGCTGTTGGTGGGGCCGCTCGCGGTAAGGCCATCATCGTAATGAACCCGGCAGAGCCCCCTTTGATGATGCGAGATACAGTTTTCGTTCTGTCGGAAGCTGCGGATAAAGCCCAGATCGAAGCGTCGGTCGAAGAGATGGTCGCTGCAGTACAAGCATACGTTCCGGGCTATCGCTTGAAGCAAAAGGTTCAGTTCGATGAAATCTCGGAACAGGCGCCGTTGAATATTCCTGGGCTAGGAAAATTTCACGGTCTCAAGATTTCCATTTTTCTGGAAGTCGAAGGCGCTGCGCATTACCTGCCGTCCTACGCGGGCAACCTCGACATCATGACATCCGCCGCGTTGGCAACTGCAGAGCGCATGGCCCATTCAATGACGAGCGTCTGAGGAATATTCAATGAGCATCGATCTGAATAAAAAACTCTACATATCTGACGTTACTCTGCGCGACGGCAGTCATGCGATTCGTCATCAGTACAGCATCCAGAATGTTCAGGACATTGCCCGGGCGCTGGATAAAGCCAAGGTCGACTCCATCGAGGTGGCGCACGGTGACGGTCTTCAGGGCTCAAGCTTTAACTACGGTTTTGCGGCGCACACCGACCTTGAGTGGATTGAGGCTGCGGCTGACGTCATTACCCACGCGAAAATCGCGACCCTGTTACTGCCAGGCATTGGGACTGTCCATGACCTCAAGGCAGCCTACAACGCTGGCGCTCGTGTCGTTCGCGTGGCCACGCATTGCACCGAAGCGGATGTTTCCAAGCAGCATATCGAGTTTGCGCGTGAGCTAGGGATGGATACCGTTGGGTTCCTTATGATGAGCCACATGATCGAGCCGGAAAAATTGGCCGAGCAGGCAAAGCTGATGGAAAGCTACGGTGCGACATGCGTTTACATGGCTGATTCCGGCGGTGCCATGAATATGCAGGATATCCGCGATCGGTTCCGTGCTTTCAAAGCAGTGCTCAAGCCCGAGACTCACACCGGGATGCATGCTCACCATAACCTCTCACTGGGCGTAGCTAACTCCATTACCGCAGTGGAAGAGGGGTGTGACCGAATCGACGCCAGTCTTGCTGGTATGGGGGCAGGCGCAGGTAACGCGCCGTTAGAGGTTTTCATCGCGGCAGCTGAGCGATTGGGCTGGAACCATGGCACTGATCTGTACACCTTAATGGATGCTGCAGACGATATCGTCCGACCTCTACAAGACCGCCCAGTACGTGTCGACCGTGAGACTCTGGCTCTGGGCTATGCCGGGGTCTATTCCAGTTTCCTGCGACACGCCGAAGTGGCTGCCGCAAAGTATGGCTTGAAGACCATCGACATCCTGGTCGAGCTTGGCAAACGCCGTATGGTCGGCGGTCAGGAAGATATGATCGTCGATGTCGCTCTGGATCTCTTGAAGCGTTAAAAAACGGCCGCCTTTAAAGCGGCCTTTTGCTCAATGACAACAATAACAATTGGGTTACTGATATGAACGTCTGCCAATCATTCATTGGTGATAAAGACCGGCACCGCATTTTATTTCGACCGCGTCTTTGTCTCGCAAAAACAGCTGTGTCGGCTACGTCGCACCGGAGGTTAGGTAATGTCTAATCTACCGAGTAACACAGCCCGCGGCGGGCTCGTCATCACCATTGCACTTTGCTTCATGGTTGCCCTAATGGAGGGTTTGGATCTTCAGGCTCCGGGGATTGCAGCCCAGGGAATGATGTCTGCATTTAGTATAGACAAGCTCCACATGGGCTGGGTTTTTAGTGCGGGTGTGATGGGAATGCTACCGGGTGCTTTTTTAGGCGGCCGGTTGGCGGATCGATATGGACGTAAGTATGTGCTCATGGCTTCTGTCGCCCTATTTGGTGTTTTTTCTTTGGTGACAGCAGAAGCGTGGGACTTCAACTCGCTCATTGCGGCGCGTTTTCTCACCGGTGCCGGTCTAGGAGCTTCTCTGCCCAATCTCATTGCATTGACCTCAGAGGTCGCTGGTCCCAAGTTTCGTGGCACCGCAGTGAGCATGATGTATTGCGGCGTACCCTTGGGGGCAGCCGGAGCTGCGCTGTTTGGCGTTAACGATTTTGGTTTAGGGTGGCAACTGGTCTTCTATGTCGGCGGTATCGTTCCTTTGTTGATCGTGCCTTTGCTAGCAGTTTACCTACCCGAATCGAAAGCTTTTTCTGGAACGATGCAGGATACGTTAAGGGTTTCAACGCTGCTTTTTGCAAAGGGCAATGCTAAACCCACGTTACTGCTGTGGGCGAGCTTCTTCTTTACATTGATGGTGACGTACATCTTGATCAACTGGCTGCCGAGCCTTTTGGTTGCTCAGGGATTCTCGGGCAAAAATGCCAGTTGGGTTGTTCTCACGATGCAGCTTGGCGCCACAATCGGCACGCTGATGCTCGGTATGTTGATGGACAGAGTGCCGACTTGGGTAATGTCACTCATCATCTATATAGGCATGCTCGTAGCGTTGATGGGGCTGTACGTATCCACTACGCTGATCGGAATGCTTGTGGCTGGTTTTCTTGCGGGTATTTTCACCACTGGAGGCCAAAGTGTGTTGTATGCCCTGGCACCTTTATTTTATCCCGTAAAGGGCAGAGCTACCGGCGTCGGGACCGCCGTGGCGATAGGCAGGCTAGGTGCAATGAGTGGGCCCTTGGTCGCTGGTAAAATGCTGGCTCTTGGCACTGGCACTGCCGGTGTGATGCTCTCCTGTGTGCCAGGGATAGTGGTGGCGGCTGTATCTCTTTGCTATTTGTCGGTGGTAAAAAGTGGTACATCATTCGCGACGCCGGACTCGGACACACCGGTCGTTCAATCATCAGAAACTCAGGCTCCTACCTAGATAAATCTGATTTACGATTAATATTCTTGCATGCTAGCATGCAAGAAATCAGGGCTCAGATTGATCGCTGCCAATCCTGAAGTCGATCCCAGGATTGGCCAGATGCTCTAGTCAGACAATAACTACAAGCCTGTCGTAATGGAGACAACAATAATGAACAATTCCCAGCACTTCGATACTGACGTTTTGGTTGTGGGAACAGGTCCTGCCGGCGCCACCACAGCACTCGCTCTAGCCACCTATGGAGTAAGAGTGCGAGTTGTCACCATGTTCAATTACTTGGCCAACTCCCCGCGTGCTCACATTACGAATCAACGGGCCATGGAGGTCTTCCGTGACCTGGGTGTTGAAGATGTAGTCAAGAAACACGCGACGCCGTGGGAGCTAATGGGAGACGCCCTAATCACCACCAGCTTGGCTGGTGAAGAGATCGCTCGGATGAGATCCTGGGGGTCAGGTGATGCACGCAAAGGCGATTACATCAAAGGCAGCCCATGCCCAATGGCTGATATCGTCCAACCGCTCATGGAACCTATTCTGGTTCAACACGCCGCTGAGCGTGGCGCGCAATTCTCGTTTAACACCGAGTACCTCAATCACGTCCAAGATGCGGACGGCGTTACGGTCACCCTCAAAGACCTGCTCACGGAGCGCGAGTACACGATTCGTGTCCGTTACTTGGTGGGAGCGGATGGCGCGCGTTCGAAAATTGTCGAGCACATAGGCCTGCCTATCGAAGGGGAGATGGCTCGAGCAGGAACTGCCTATGTTGTTTTTAACGCCGATCTAAGCCGGTACGTTGCCCATCGCCCGAGTGTGCTGCAGTGGATTGCGAATCCTGTTGCTGGCTTTGGTGATATTGGCATGGGCTTGCTTCGCGCGGTCAAGCCTTGGAGTCAATGGATCGCCGGTTGGGGCTTCGACATGGCGAAGGGCGAACCTGATTTTTCACCAGAACATGTTCTGCAGCGTATCCGTACTCTTGTGGGTGATCCTGAACTCGAAGTAGAGATAGTCAGGAACAGCACCTGGTACGTTAATCAGGCATACGCGTCCTTCTACTCCAACGGTCGGGTGCATTGCGGCGGTGATGCCGTGCATCGTCATCCGCCATCAAGCGGGTTGGGTTCGAATACTTCGGTGCAGGACGGCTTCAACCTTGCTTGGAAACTGGCTTACGTCATTAAGGGCTACGCGAATCAATCCCTGCTGGACTCCTACACTCTTGAGCGTCAACCCGTAGGAAAACAAATTGTCACGCGGGCCAACCAATCACGAGCGGATTACGGGCTTTTCAAAGAATGCTTCAAAATGAACCAGGGCGTGGACACCGTCGACAAATTGCTTAAGCGTATGCGCGAACCGACTGCGGAAGGCGCGAAAACTCGCGAGCTTCTTCAGAAGGCTCTCGAGCTCAAGGATTATGAGTTCAACGCTCAGGGCGTAGAGCTGAATCAACGCTATGAATCCGATGCAGTTGTTGTTGACGAGGCCGCCGGTGAAGAGGTTTGGGCTCAAGATAAACAACTCTTCCTGCAAGCGACTACTCGGCCTGGTGCGAAGATTCCCCATGCCTGGCTCGTCGATAAAAACGGACTGAGGACGTCAACACTTGACGTAACAGGCAAGGGCAAATTCTCTCTGGTCACCGGTCTTTCCGGTCAGGCCTGGGTCAGTGCAGCGAAGGAACTCAATCTTCCCTATCTACGCACAGTCGTGACAGGTGAAAAGGGTACTGCTGACGCCTATTTCGATTGGCAGCGCGTGCGAGAGATTGACGAGGCTGGAGCGATCCTGGTTCGCCCTGATGGCTACATTGCATGGCGTCAATCGGAGGCAGTTTGGAGCGTTGAGGGGGCGATTACTCAACTTCAGGGGGCTTTGGAGAAAGTCCTGGGTACAGCCTGATTTTGAAGGGGCTTAGTGTGCCCCTTTTATCAGTTTTTCGCAGACCTAACGCTTAAGGCTGTCGCAAGAGGCAGTGAGGGGATCGATCATATGCAGCATATTGTTGGTAAGAATTTCATCGCAGGAAGTCGCAGTGGTATAGGCGCTGCTTCATTACGCAGTATCGAAGCAGCTACCGGTGAGGAATTGGATTGCGTTTTCTTCCAGGCAACACCTCAAGAGGTGGACGAAGCGGCCTGTGCAGCTCAGGATGCCTTTCCTATTTTTCGAAACCTTTTGCCATCTAGAAGGGCTGAGTTTTTAGAAGCAATCGCAGAAGAGCTCGATTTCCTGGACGATGACTTCATCTCCATCGTTAGCCGGGAAACGGCACTACCTGCGGCGCGAATCCAGGGCGAGCGAGCTCGTACGAGCAATCAAATGCGGATGTTCGCGAAACTTTTAGGTAGAGGCGATTACCTCGGGGCTCGTATCGATCGTGCTTTGCCAGAGCGTAAGCCCGCTCCTCGAGTTGACCTTCGTCAATATCGAATTGGGGTCGGACCCGTTGCGGTATTTGGAGCAAGTAACTTTCCACTGGCGTTCTCGACCGCCGGTGGTGATACCGCTGCAGCATTAGCAGCAGGTTGCCCGGTAATCGTAAAAGCTCACAGCGGACATATGGCCACGGCCGATCTTGTGGGGTGCGCGATTGAGCGCGCGGCAAAGCGCACCGGAATGCCTCAAGGTGTTTTCAACATGATTTTCGGCTCAAGGGTCGGCGAAGCCCTGGTTAAGCACCCGGCTGTTCAAGCAGTTGGTTTTACGGGGTCACTGTCAGGTGGTACCGCACTCTGCAAGATTGCCTCTGAACGTGCCCAGCCTATTCCGGTGTTCGCCGAGATGTCGAGCATCAACCCTGTGTTCGTACTTCCTGAGGCACTTAAGATCCGTGGCGCAGCAATCGCCAATGAGCTTGGTGATTCAGTGACGCTGGGGGCAGGGCAGTTCTGCACTAATCCTGGTTTGGTTATCGGTTTGAAATCGCCAGAGTTCTCGCGCTTCATTGAGTATTTAGTACATCGGCTTAGCCAAGCTCCCGCCCAGACCATGCTTAACGCTGGAGGATTAAGCAGCTATAGCCAAGGCGTCCATAAGCTGCACGCCCACTCAGGAGTCACGCATCTTGCTGGTAGACCTCAAACCGCCGGTGTGGCTGAGGCCCAACTTTTCAAGGCCGATGCGGCGCTGTTGATAGACGGCGATTCCTTACTTCAGGAAGAGGTATTTGGGCCGACCACTATATTGGTGGAAGCTGCAAATACTCATGAGCTGCGATCTGTCTTAAAGGCGATTCGGGGGCAACTAACAGCCACCCTGATCGCTGAAGGTTCTGACTTGTCAGAGCATGAGTGGTTGGTGCCAATGCTCGAAGAGAAGGTGGGGCGTATTCTTGTTAACGGCTATCCCACGGGAGTCGAGGTATGCGATGCGATGGTGCATGGCGGGCCATTCCCTGCTACATCAGATGCTCGGGGAACCTCAGTAGGGACGGCCGCCATAGATCGATTCCTGAGGCCAGTGTGCTATCAGAATTATCCAGATGCTCTTCTGCCTGACGCGCTAAAAAATGCGAATCCTTTGGGCATAAATCGTCTGGTCGATGGTGTTTGGTCATCTGCCGCAATCTAGAATTTTAAGCGTTTCTGAGCCCATAGGCACGCCTGACAAACTTGGCGTGCAGCGATTGGGCGCCATCCTTAAAGCAGATGACGAATACATGGTAGCCGACCGGTAGCGATCTTCCCGACCTCGACGCCATACGCGGCTTCACTTCATGAACTATCTAAAATACTGGACGAATTGGACACTAATTTGCGCTTTTTCTAGTGTTTTTTTGAAAGGATGATGTCTGGCAATTCCAACCTGAACCCGGGGAAAAGACATGATAGAGCTGCGCCCATTTGATCAACTTGGTAGCGATCACCACGGGTGGCTGAACGCGAAACATCACTTTTCATTCGCGAGCTACTACGATCCTAATCGCATGAACTGGGGGCGCCTGCTTGTCTGGAACGACAACATAATTGCGCCCAATTCAGGCTTTCCTTCTCACCCCCACAAGGATATGGAAATCATAACCTACGTTAGCGAAGGGGCGATTACCCACCAGGACAACTTAGGTAACAGAGGGCGAACGGTTGCTGGAGACGTCCAGGTCATGAGTGCCGGCACTGGTATCGCCCATAGTGAATACAATCTTGAGCCAGGTGTCACCAAGACCTTCCAGATATGGATCCAGCCAGACCAGGCCGGTATGCCGCCATCTTGGGGGACACGTCCGTTTCCTAAGGGTGTTTCAGCAGGGCGTTTTGTGACCTTGGCCAGTGGGCTCGAAGGGGACGGGGACGCGTTGCCTATTCGCTGTAACGCGCGTCTTGTTGCAGCAACGCTGCAAGAGGGCCAGAGCGCCCGCTATGCAATCGACCCTCTTCGCTTAGCATATTTGGTCGTGGCCAAGGGCAGCATGAAGTTGAATGATAAAATTCTGAAGGAGGGCGATGGTGCGGCCGTTAGAGATGAAAGCCTCCTGGACTTCAATGCTCTTGAGCACAGCGAAGTCGTAATGGTGGACATTGCGTGAAATAGGTCGCCGCCGAAATCGTGTCATACAGGGTCAGCTTTTGTACTTGCATGCTAGAATATTAGTAGTGCATCATCACTGCGCATAAAAATAATAGATTGCATGAGAGATAGGCTGATCTGATCCTCCTTAGCTAAGGATTGTCTCACTCGCGGGACAACGGACTCGGTTCAGTACCCCACACAACTCCTGTGAGTGGATCGTCTTTTCATGCGTTTCAGAGAGAACCTAGAGCGCTCCAACTGCGCCGTACAAGGTGTCTACAGATGACGTCTCACAACGCTCGCTGCTTACTCACGACATCAGTAAAGTTCTCCACTGTGTATTCTGCTTTATGGAACGCTGAGCCAGCGTTGCATAACCTCAGCACTTCGCACGAAAGGTCGATCGAGCAGCCCCCCGCAAGCCCTCGAAAATATTTGCCTAGCCAGGCCTCTGCTTCCTCTCTAGCCCCGTTCACCTAAACCAGAAGATATCTACGCGGTGGCTGCTCATCCAGCCGCATGGTGCGTTCTTATCTTGGTATGGAGATATACGTGAAAATCGGTATTCCTCTCGAAACTCTGACGGGTGAAACGCGGGTGGCTGCCACCCCGGAAACCATCAAGAAGCTGATCGGCCAGGGCCATAAGGTCACTGTACAAAGCGGTGCCGGCATCAAAGCCAGCATCGTCGACAGTGCCTATGAAACGGCAGGCGCAACCATTGGCAGCGCCAACGATGCGTTTGGCGCCGAACTGATCCTCAAGGTGGTTGCTCCCAGCGACAGCGAACTGGCGCTGATCAAAAGCGGCACCGTATTGGTGGGCATGCTCAACCCGTTCAGCAACGAAACCATCGCCAAGCTGGCAGAGCGAGGCATTACCGCCTTCGCGCTCGAAGCTGCGCCACGCACCTCGCGCGCCCAAAGCCTCGACGTGCTGTCGTCACAGGCCAACATTGCCGGCTATAAAGCGGTGTTGCTGGCAGCCCATCACTACCCACGCTTCATGCCGATGCTGATGACTGCCGCCGGCACCGTCAAAGCCGCGCGCGTGCTGATCCTCGGCGCGGGTGTCGCCGGCCTGCAGGCCATCGCCACGGCGAAACGCCTGGGCGCCGTGATCGAAGCGTCTGACGTGCGCCCTGCCGTAAAAGAGCAGATCGAGTCCCTCGGCGCCAAGTTCGTCGACGTGCCCTACGAAACCGATGAAGAGCGTGAATGCGCGGTCGGTGTTGGCGGTTACGCACGCCCGATGCCGTCGAGCTGGATGCAGCGTCAGGCCTTGGCCGTGCATGAACGCGCCAAACAAGCGGACATCGTCATCACCACGGCGCTGATCCCGGGCCGCAAAGCCCCGACCTTGCTCAGTGCCGAAACCGTCGCACAAATGAAACCGGGCTCGGTGGTCATCGACCTCGCCGCTGCCCAAGGTGGCAACTGCCCGCTGACCGTCGCCGACCAGGTCGTGGTGGAAAACGGCGTGACCATTTGCGGCCCGACCAACTTGGCCGGTGCCGTCGCCGCCGATGCTTCTGCTTTATATGCGCGCAACCTGCTGGACTTCCTGAAGCTGGTCTTCACCAAGGAAGGGCAGTTTGAAATCAACCTCGAAGACGACATCGTCGCCGCGTGCCTGATGTGCCGCGACGGCCAAGTCATCCGCAAAAACGCCTAAGCAGGGATTCAGACGATGGAAGAGCTTATCTCCCCCGGTATCTACAACCTGATCATCTTTGTGCTGGCGATTTATGTCGGTTACCACGTGGTCTGGAACGTGACACCCGCGCTGCACACGCCGTTGATGGCCGTAACCAACGCCATTTCGGCAATCGTGATCGTCGGCGCCATGCTCGCCGCCGCCCTCACGGTCACACCGCTGGGCAAGACCATGGGCACCCTGGCTGTGGCCCTGGCGGCGGTCAATGTGTTTGGTGGTTTCCTGGTCACCCGGCGAATGCTTGAGATGTTCAAGAAAAAAGCCCCGAAAGTAAAAGAAGAGGCGCCCAAGTAATGAGCATGAACCTCGTCACGACGCTCTACCTGATTGCGTCGATCTGCTTCATCCAGGCCCTCAAAGGCCTCTCGCACCCGACCACTTCGCGGCGCGGCAACCTGTTCGGCATGCTCGGCATGGCGCTGGCGGTACTCACCACCGTTGGCCTCATCTATAAGCTCGGCGCTGAGCTGGCGACGGCCGGTATCGGCTATGTGATCGTCGGCCTGCTGATCGGCGGCACCGCCGGCTCGGTCATGGCCAAGCGCGTCGAAATGACCAAGATGCCGGAACTGGTCGCGTTCATGCACAGCATGATCGGCCTGGCTGCGGTATTCATCGCCATCGCGGCGGTCGTCGAACCGCAATCGCTGGGTATCGTCAAGCACCTGGGCGACGCCATTCCTGCGGGCAACCGCCTGGAACTGTTCCTGGGTGCCGCCATCGGTGCAATTACCTTCTCCGGTTCGGTGATCGCTTTCGGCAAGCTCTCCGGCAAGTACAAGTTCCGCCTGTTCCAGGGCGCATCGGTGCAGTTCGGCGGCCAGCACAAGCTCAACCTGGTGTTGGGCCTGCTGACGCTGGGCCTGGGCCTGGCCTTCATGTTCACCGGCAACCTCACGGCCTTCGCCGTGATGCTGGCCCTGGCCTTTGTACTGGGCGTGCTGATCATCATCCCCATCGGCGGCGCCGACATGCCGGTGGTTGTCTCGATGCTCAACAGCTACTCCGGCTGGGCAGCGGCAGGGATCGGCTTCTCGCTGAACAACTCGATGCTGATCATCGCCGGCTCCCTGGTGGGCTCCAGCGGCGCGATCCTGTCGTACATCATGTGCAAGGCCATGAACCGCTCCTTCTTCAATGT
>NZ_CVTO01000056.1:8389-10520 GCF_900004715.1 Pseudomonas sp. 24 E 13 | reverse complement strand
GGCCGCTGAGCAGGAAGCGCAACAGGCTGCCGCCATGACCGGTCAGGTGGATACTGCCGACCGTTTGCCCCTGGTGAAGGATCGGCTGGCTGATGGGTTGCTCGAGCAAGGCATGCGCCAGTTCGAGTTCAACCCGCGACAACATCCCATTGTTTGGCCGCACCCACTGCGCCAGCAGCTTGCCACTGGCATCAAAGACTTCGGCCTGGGCCACCTCTTCGGTCGAAGCGATCAGGCTCAAGGCTTCAGTGGCGGCGGCGCTGTCGTCGAACACCACAGCCGCTTCCACGGTGTAATTGATCGAGCGTGCGATCAAGTGCAGGTTGTGTTCGGCGTACACCCGCAGCGCCAGCACGCCGAGCAGGGTCAGGGACACACTGGCCAGCGCCACCGCCACCAGGGCCAGGATCATGTGCCCTCTGCCGATGACTGACCTCAGGGTCGGTCGCGTCTTGGCCGGCCTCATGGCGTCGGCGCTCGACGGCGCGACAGTTGCAGCACGCTGGGGTGAATGCGTACGCCACTGCGGGCAACGGAATCCAGGTTCACCTCAAACGACACTTGCGCATCACTCACCCGCAGGCAGAACAGGCTGCCCACGGTGCATTGATCGCCGCCTTCGCTGATGCTGAGCACCGGATGGCCGATCAATGAAGCAAACAACGCGGTGCGTTCGTCAGCGCTGAGTTTGCCGATGTAGACGGCGTCGCAGGCACTGACGATGTCCGGATGGTTGGCCAGCAAGCGTCGCACTGCCACCGGTCGGCCGGTGGCCTGGGTAGTGCCCTTGATCAGGTCGTCGGTGTACTGGGTGGGCCCGACGATGCACAAGCGCAGTTGCACAGGCTCCACCGGCCAACGGGCATAACTGAGAATCCCCAGCACGACCTGGGTGACCGTCTGGGCGCGCTGCTCGGCCAAACTGGGCGTTTGAGCCCAGGCCTGTGGAGCGAGCAGGCATAGCACCGCAACCTGCAACAGGCGTCTCCAGCTCAAACTGCGCTCTGAGAGCGAGACAGCCACGTTCATGCAGCAATTCTCTCAAGAAATTCGATGGTGATGCCGCAACGATAGCACAGCAGCGGAAAACCCATGACGCGAGGCTTTCCAAAGTGCTGAGTATTTTTTCAGAAAAATCAGACATCTGAATCAAAAATATCGCATGACCGTTCAGTCAGCTTCTTCGGGCGTGGCGTCCAGCTCCAGCATCAGCCCGCTCAAGCGTTTGACCCGGCGCCGTACGGCTTCTTCAAAGACGCCGGCACGGGGTTCGATCAGGCTGAACCAGCGTTTGGCGCGGGTGATACCGGTGTAGATCAGTTCTTTGGTCAGTACCGGGTTCAACGCGTCCGGCAGGATCAGCGCGGTATGGGTGAACTCCGACCCCTGGGATTTGTGCACGGTCATGGCATAGACGGTTTCCACATCGTTGAGCCGGCTGGGCAGCACGAAGCGCACGCCACCCTGGCCGTCATTGCGCGGGAAAGCCACGCGCAGCACCTGAGCGCCGCCGTCGCTCTCGGGCAATTTCAGGGCGATACCGATATCCCCGTTCATCAGGCCCAGGCCGTAGTCGTTACGGGTCATCAGCACCGGGCGCCCTTCATACCACTGCTCGTCGCCCTCGATCAGCCGCACCTTGCGCAGGGCGGCGGTGATGCGCAGGTTCAGCCCTTCGACGCCCCAGGGACCTTTGCGTACGGCGCAGAGCAACTGGAACGCGTCGAAGGCTTGCAGCAGTTGTTGCGCCCAGTGGGTCCAGGCGTGATCGTCACGCGGGGTCTGCGGCGCAGGACGCGCCGACTGCAGCAGGTTCAGGTAATAGCGATAGCCCTGGGCACCTTCGCCCTGCCCGTCCAGCACCAGGCGCTCAAGCGCGTGATCATGCTCGCCCTTGAGGCTGAGACAGAACAAGTCGTCATGACTGCGCGCGGCCAACAGCGCGCGCGCTTGCTCAGCGTTCTGCTGGTTGACCCAGCGCGCCAGCTGGCCGATGCCGCTGCCCTCGCCGAAGCGACGCGAGTAGCGCAGCATCACCACCTGCTGGGCCAGCGGATGACTGCCGTCGAGGTCTTCCTGCAAGCCGCTGTTGCCGAGGTCTTCGGCGCTGACCGCCTGCAGCCATTGGCGG
>NZ_CVTO01000056.1:0-8365 GCF_900004715.1 Pseudomonas sp. 24 E 13 | reverse complement strand
GGGCTGTACCAGCCGGCCTCGGCATCGCGACACAGATCACCGAGCACCGCGCCCGCCTCCACCGACGCAAGCTGGTCCTTGTCACCCAGCAGCACCAGGCGAGCATGGGGCGGCAAAGCGTCGAGCAGGTTGGCCATCATTTCCAGATCGATCATCGACGCTTCGTCCACCACCAGCACATCCAGCGGTAACGGGTTGCCGACGTGGTGACGGAAGTGCCGAGTGCCCGGGCGGCTGCCCAGCAACCGGTGAACCGTGGTGACCTGGGTAGGGATTTTTTCGCGCACGCTGTCGGGCACTTTCAGCGACAGCACTTGCTGGCTGATGGATTCGGTAAGACGCGCGGCGGCTTTACCGGTGGGCGCGGCCAGGCGGATGCGCAGGGGATTGCCGCTTTCCACGGCAGGCGCCTGCAACAGCGCGAGCAGGCGCACCACGGTGGTGGTCTTGCCGGTGCCGGGGCCGCCGGTGACGATACTGAATGCGCCCCGGGTGGCCAGGGCACAGGCGAGTTTTTGCCAGTCGATCACGCCATCGGGCGCCGCTTGATCGAACAAACCATTCAGGCGCTGCGGCAAATCGGCGGCGACGCTTTCGTGGCTGGCCAGCCGCAGGCGCAAGGCACTGTCGATGCGCCGTTCATAAGCCCAATAGCGGCGTAGATAGAGGCGTTTTCCGGACAGCACCAACGGGCGGCTCCGCGCCGACTCACTGTCATCGAACGCCGGCGCGACCAAACGGCTGGTGGCCAGGACATGACACCAGTGGGCGCCGTCCAGCCCCTCGAGCAATTGCGACGGCAGCAGCATCGCGCCGGTCTGCAGGTCGCCTTCGGGCGGCAGCGACAGGGCAAAGTCCGGCGCCTGCAGGGTTTCGAACAGGTCGAGGCATACGTGGCCGTGACCCAATTGGTGACTGGTCAATGCCGCCGCCAGCAGCACCAGGGGATCGGCCTGTGGGTCAAGCTCGTGCAGGAAGCCGACGAAGGCTCTGTCCAGGGCCCGCAACCAGCCACGGTCGACCCAGCGCTCCAGCAGTTGCACCAGGTCGGCGGCGCGACTGAGCGGCGACAGTTCCTCCAGCAGTAGCGGCGACAGGCTCATAGCAGCACTCCTTGTTCCCAGGTGGGCTCGGCTTTTGGCGGGACAGGCTTGCCCTGGAACAACAGGTCCAGCCCTTCGATCAGCTCACGCGGCGGCCGGGTGAAGTACGCGCCCTGGGTCACCGACTGCGTTCCGCGCAGGAACAGGTAGAGGGCGCCGCCGACGTGGCGTTCGTAGTCGTAATCCAGCAGGCGCGCCTTGAGTTGGCGATGCAGGGCCAGCAGGTAAAGTACGTATTGCAGGTCGTACCGATGCTCGAGGATCGACTGTTCCATGGCTTCCATGGTGTAGGCCGAATCGTCAGGCCCGAGCCAGTTGGATTTGTAGTCAGCCACGTAATAACGGCCATCGTGCTCGAAGGTCAGGTCGATAAAGCCTTTGAACATGCCGTTGAGCAACACCGGTTCGGCCGCCACGCGTGAGACGCCGTGGTGGGTGTGCTGGCACACCAGTTTGTCGAGGGCGAGCACGTCGACCTTATGGCTGGCGAACCAGAATTCCATTTCGATCTGGTAGTGCGCCAGCGCGCTGAGGCTGACCCGGTCGGCGTACAGGGGCAGCGGCGCGTGCAGCAAGTGGTCAAGCCAGGCGCTGAGGGTGACGATCCAGCCTTCCCAATTGCGCCGATTGCAACGCGCCCCGACGGCTTTTTCAATGGCCTCGAGGCTGACGTTGAATGCTTCTTCACCGGCCCACTCCAACAAGCCGTGAAGGAAAGTGCCTGGATTCGGACCGCGTGGGAATCGATGAATATCGCCGCCGGACGCCACCACTTCGCGCGGTGCGGCGGGATCAAGGCGTTCGTCATCGAACAGTTTCTGCGCCTGCGGGCTTTCAGGGGCTTCGAGACTGGCGGCGCTCATGCTGTCGCCAATGCGCAAGGCGCTGTAGGACGCAATCCACCAGTTCTCCGCCGCCTTGCGTTTGGGCAACAGTGGAGCCAGCAAGGTCGCTTCGTTGCGCGGGGGGTGGAACACGATGTCTTGCGCTGGCGGCACTTGGGCATAGCTGATGGCCGGGCAGCCCTGCTGCACATCCAGCAACCAGCGCGCCAGGCCGGCGGACTCACCCAGCGGCGCACCGGCGCCCAGCAGATAGCCCAGCGCCGACAGGTGCAGCACGGAGCTGCTGCTGTTGCCGCGCTTGAGGTCGGCGATGCCCAGCCAGCAGGCGTGTTTGGCGCGGGTCAAGGCGACGTACAGCAAGCGCAGGTCTTCGGCCAGGCGCTCATCATCGGCCTGCGCGATCAATTCAGCCGTGGGCCGCAAGCTGACGTGGGATTTGCCCTGCGCGTCGTGGTAGTGCAGCGGCAAGCGCGTGCCGTCCACCGGCTTGGTCGAGCAGATGAAGGGCAGGAAGACCAGGTCGTATTCCAGGCCCTTGGATTTGTGGATCGTCACGACCTTGACCAATTGCTCGTCACTTTCCAGGCGCAGGATCTGTTCTTCACCAGCCTGGCCCGACAGCGCCAGGTGCTCGGCAAGATGGCGAATTAATGCCTGTTCGCCGTCCAGTTCCGACGCGGCCTGTTGCAGCAGCTCACTGAGGTGCAGCAGGTTGGTCAGCACACGTTCGCCATCGCTGCGGGCGATCAGGGTTTGCGGCAGCTTGAAGTCATGCAGCAGGCGACGCAGCATCGGCAGCACGCCTTGGGAGCGCCAGATCGAGCGGTAGCCCCGGAACTGCATCACGCGGCTTTCCCACGCCAGTTCATCCTGGTTCAGACGCTCCAGTTCCGTCAGTGACAGGTTCAAGGTGACACAGGCCAGGGCCGCGCGCAGCGGGCGCTCGACGTCCGGCTCGGCGCAGGCCTTGAGCCAGGCCAGCAGATCGTGGGCTTCCTGGGCGGCGAAGACCGAGTCCTTGTCCGACAGGTACACGCTGCGCACGCCCCGTGCCGCCAACTCGGCGCGCACGGCCTGGGCTTCCTTGCCGTCTCGCACGAGGATGGCGATGTCTGACGGCAGCACGCCTTTGAACGTGTCGTCTCTGGCAAAGCCTGCGCTGCCCTGCTGCCCACCGTTAAGCAATTCGACGATCTGCGTGGCGCAAGCAGCCGCCAGTTGCTGGCGATACAGCACATTGGAAATCGGTTGGTCGGTGGCTAAATGCCAAAGGTTCATTGCCGGCAGCGTCTGGCCGTCGACCTGCAGCTGTTCTTTGCGGCCTTGGGACAGCACCGAATGGAACGGCACCGGATTATGGCCGTCGGGCTCACGAAACAGGAACGCGCCGCGGCCGGTTTCCGCGCGCTGGAACAGGTGGTTTACCGCTTCGACCATCGCGTGGCTGGAGCGGAAGTTGGTGCCCAACGTGTGGTGGCGACCGGTGGTAGATTGCCGAGCGCGCAGGTAGGTGTAGATGTCCGCGCCCCGGAAGGCGTAGATCGCCTGTTTGGGGTCGCCGATCAGGAACAGGCCGCTGTCCAGGTGGTTTTCTTCGATACGGTAAATGCTGTCGAAGATGCTGTATTGCACCGGGTCGGTGTCCTGGAATTCATCGATCAAGGCCACCGGGAATTGCTCGCGGATCACGCTGGCCAGGCGCTCGCCGCCGTCGGCCTGGAGCGCGGCGTTGAGGCGGATCAGCATGTCGTCGAAGCCCATTTCAGCGCGACGCCGCTTCTCTTCTTCGAAGCGCTTGCCCACCCAGGCGGCGGCGTGTTGCAACACCGCGGCGTCCGGGGTGGGCAGTGCGTCAAGGGCCGCTTTCAGACCGGCCATCGCGTCGATGCCGGGATGCCGTGGCGGCTCGCCTTTCCAGGCTTCGGCCATACCCTCGGGAGTCAGCCGGGTAAAGCCGGTACCGATATCCAGTTGTTCCAGGGTTTCATCGGCGGCCCAGGCACTGATTTTTTCAAACCAGGGCTCGAAATAACGCGCCTGCATTTTGCGTCCATCGACCGCTTTGGCGGCCACGGCTTGCAGGCACAGATCACGCAACTCGACGGCCCATTGTTGCCAGGGTGCCTTGATGTTGGTCAGTGCCTCGCGACGCTCTTGCAGGCAGGCAGCGATTATCTCTGCGGGCTCGCGGCTGTCTTCGGCCGGCCGCTCACTGCCGAACAGCGCGCGCACCCGTGGCATCAACGCGGCCGGGCCGCCCCAGTTGTTGCGCACCCAGTTGAGCGCATCGTCATGCATCGGGTAGCAGAACAGGCGCCAGTAGTCGCGCAGCACTTCACCGAGCAAGTCGCTGTGGTCGGTTTCCAGGGTCTGGGTAAACAGGCTGCCGCTGTCGAACGCGTGTTCGCGCAGCATGCGCTGGCACCAACTGTGAATCGTCGAGACGGCTGCCTCGTCCATCCACTGCGCGGCGATGTCCAGCCGATTGGCGCAGGCGGGCCATTGTTCACTGGGGTATTGGTGACGCAGGTCAGCGATCAAGGCGTCGGGCTGCTCGATTTCGTCACGGAAAAACCGCGCGGCCTCCGCCAGACGGATACGGATACGTTCACGCAGCTCCTTGGTGGCGGCGTCGGTGAAGGTCACCACGAGGATTTGCGGCGGTAGCAGTTCACGGCCGAAACCGGACTCATCGCCACCGTTGCCGAGCACCAGCCGCAGGTACAGGGCCGAAATCGTGAAAGTTTTGCCGGTGCCGGCGCTGGCTTCAATCAGCTGGCTGCCTTTGAGCGGAAAGGCCAGGGCCAGGGGTTTACTGGTCATGCGCCGGCCTCCTCGCTGGACAGTGAGCGCCAGGGGGTGTTGAGCAGGGGGCGATACAAGGTTTCGCACCAGCCTTCGAACTCTTCGCTGGCGACCAGCGTGGCGTAGTTGGGGAACTGGCGAGTGAGCGCAGGCGTTTCGCGGCGTTCGCCATCGGTGGTGATACCGTCGCCCTCGTAGGCTTTGCTGGCAGCGGCGTGAGCTTTGGCCGGATCGGTCTGGCCGAGCCAGGCAAAGGCGGTCTTTACCGCGACGGGCAGCGGTTTGCTCATGCCGATGTGCCAGGCAAGCAGCAAGTCACCGAGGAGGCTCTGAGCGGTGGCAGTGTCCAACGGGGCCAGCAGCAAGGTGTCGTCACTGGCTACCAGGCCGGTGCTCAACGGCACGCCACAGGCACAGGCGACCACATGATTGACCCAGGGGCGGATCAGGCGGTGCCACTTGCGCGTCTTGATCGAGCCGATGCTGTTGGGGATGGTGGTCACGCTTAACAAACCGCCGTCACCGCGCCGGTGCAGGCCGCTGATCCAGCCTTCGAGCTGAATGCCCTGGTACGCGAAACTGATCGGTTGCGCGCCAATGTGTGGGGTTGGCCAGAGCGCCAGCAGGTGCTGATAGCGCTGCAACAGGTCCGGCAATGGCTCGATCAGCTCGTTGCGCAGGCATTCGCCGAAGCCGACCATCGGCAGCAGGCCACTGCCTTGCAGGCGCAAGGCTTGGGCGTTGAGCGCCTGATCAAGCTGGTCGGGCCGGGCCAGTGCTGCGTTGAGCAGACTGTCGCTGAGGGTGTAGCGTTGCAGTGCGTCGAGCACGAAGGGTTCTTCGTCGGCCAGCGGTACTTCGGCGGCTTCAAAGAACACTTTCAGACGCTGGCTGAAGAAATGTTTGACCGGATTGCGCAGGAAATCCTGTAACTGGCCGAGGCTCAGGGGCTCTTCCTGGTGGTGCGGTGCCAGCGCGTGGTCGTGCACCAGTGCGGCTGGGGCCTCATGCAGCAACTGCCATTCGCGAGCGTAACTGAACAGCGGGTCGCCTTCATGGAAGTAGCGGGCGCTGAACGGTTGGAGCGGGTGTTCCTGGGTCATTGCGTCGATCAGGGGTTCGGCGCTTTGGGCGTTATGCCAGCCACTGGCGAGGTGGTCGCGCAGTTGGCCGATCAGCACCGAGGCCGGGCGATCGCTGTTGTCGCGGATGCTGCGGCCGACCCAGCTGATGTAGAGCTGGTCGCGCGCGGACAGCAGGGCTTCGAGCAGCAGGTAGCGATCGTCTTCACGGCGCGAACGATCGCCGGGACGGTAGTCGCTGCCCATCAGGTCAAAGTCCAGTGGCGGCTGGGCACGCGGGTAGTCGCCATCATTCATGCCGAGCAGGCAGACCAGCTTGAACGGGATCGCGCGCATGGGCATCAAGGTACAAAAATTGACCGCGCCCGCCAGGAAGCGCTGGGACAGGCGGCCCTGGTCGAGCCCGGCCAACCAGGCCTCACGGACCACGGTGAGCGGTAATTCATCCTGCAGGCCGACGGATTCACAGGTTTCCAGCCACGTCTCTCTTAACTGTTCAAGCTGGCCAAGCAGGTAATCATCGTGCTCGCTGCCGGGCAGGAAAAACAGTTGCATCAAGCGTTGCAGACGCTCGCCCCACACGTGGGGAGGTGCGGGTTGCGACAGCGCCTGGTGCGCGTCATTCAAGGCATCGAGCAAGGCCACCAGTGGACCAATCAGCGCCGCATCAAGCCCACCGATCTCGTCGTAAGGCTCGATGCCTTCGCACGCCACACCCGTGCCGACGGCGTAGCCCAGCAGCATCCGCCGCAGCCCGAATCGCCAGCTGTTCTGCTCCAGCTCTGCGGGCAGCCCCAGGCCCGCACGCTGTTCGGCGTTGAGCCCCCAGCGGATGCCCGCGCCTTCAATCCAGCGATGCAGTGTAGGCAGGTCGCGCTCATTGATGGCGAAACGTTCGCGCAGGGCCGGGACATCCAACAGGTCGAGAATTTCGCTGACAGGGAAACGGCTGTCGGGGAGTTTGAGCAGATGCTCGACCGCGATCAACAGCGGGTCACGACCACGTTGCCCCTGGTCTGTCAGGGTGAATGGAATGAAGCGTGGGTCGTTTCTTTCCAGTTGACCGAACACCGCGCGAATGTGCGGTGCATAGCTGTCGACGTCGGGGACCATGACGATGATGTCCCGAGGGCGCAACGTGGGGTCGGCGCTGAAACGTTGGAGTAATTGGTCGTGGAGAATCTCCACTTCGCGTTGGGCGCTGTGGGCGATGTGAAAGCGAATGGATGCGTCGCGTGTGAGGTCGACCGCCGGCCAGAACTCACGGGTTTCATCGAGTGGGCGCAACTCCAGGATGTCGTCCTGAAGCTGGTTGAGCAGCGTGGTGGGTTGGCTCTCGCTGAACAAGTCGATACGACCATCACGGAAGGCGGCGCGGTAGCTGTTGGGGTCGTCATAACTGTCCAACAGGCTGATGTAGTCACGCCCCTGCTTGCCCCAGGCGGCGAGCAGCGGGTGAGCGTGCTGGTGCAAGGTGTGAGGATCAATGGTGACGGGCATGCCCGCTTTGCGCGCCTGGCGCTTGTATTCGTTACGCAGCAGGTCTTTGTCGGCCACGATGTCCGACCAATGATGGCGGCAAGGGTTGTGCACGCACAGCAACACTTGGGTGAAACGAGCCAGGCCCGCCAGTGCTTCGAGCGCCTGGGCGGGCAGCGATGAAATGCCGAAAACAATCACGCGGGAAGGCAAGCCGGGCGGCGCTTGCTCGAGTGTGTTGATGCGTTCGATAAACCGCTGATGAACGCCGGCACGGCTCTCGGCCATGCCCTGCTCCCCTACGTCGAGCAGCAACGCGCGCCATAATTCAGCCTGCCAGCAGTTGGCGGGGTTGAGGGGTTTGGATTCGCCACGGCCGTTGCGTAATTGATGGCGCCCCGCCGCCCAGTCTTCCAGCCAATCGGCGCGATACACTTGGTATTGGTCGAACAAGTCGGCCAGCCGCTCGGCAAGCTGGTAGCGTTTGCGCAGGTCGGTGTCGTGGGTCAGGAAGCGTTGCAACGGCTCGAAATGGGGCTGATCGATAAGCTCCGGGAGCAGACGCATGAGTCGCCATGTCAGCGGGGCCTTATCCAGCAGAGACTTGGGGGGGATTTCGTCACGACCCAGCACCATGCGATAGAGCTGCCACATGAAACTGCCGGGCAATTGCACATCGATTGCCGCGGCGATGCCACAGCCCCCCATGTCGTCTTCCTGCGGATCTTCGGCCAGGGCAAGCTTGAGCCATTGGGCGATGCCATTGCTTTGGACCAGAGCAATTTCATTTTCCAGGGGCGCCAGGGGATAACGACGCATCCAGCTGACTACCAGGCTGCGCAACTCGTCCAGGCGGTTACCGTGAACCACCATGAATCCTGCGCTGAGGGACGTCGCACCCGGCATAACGGTTTCCTTGGAAAAGCAAAAATCGAGGCTTGGACTTTAGCACTGAAGACCATTGCCATGAGCGCCTTGATACTTTTCAAGCGCCCAAAACAAAACCCCTGTTTGCGTTAGCAAACAGGGGTTCTGGAATTTAATCTTGACG
>NZ_CVTO01000126.1:151337-157148 GCF_900004715.1 Pseudomonas sp. 24 E 13 | reverse complement strand
ACATCCTGGTCGGCCCAGAGGCCGCCATCGGGGGCAAGTCGAATCGTCGCACCGCCCCTCCCACATTTGGCCCCATGCAGCCTATGGCGTGTCAGGCTGGTTGGCCGGATGGGCCTGCATGAAGGCCGGACGCTGCGCCGCCAACGCCGCCACTCGCCCAATACGCGGGTACGCACCCAACGGCACGTTGAAACGTTCGGCGGCATACAACTGGGGAATCAGAAACGCATCCGCCAAGCCCGGCTGCTCGCCAAAGCAGAATCCTGTGTCGCCAATCAACTGCTCCACCGCGCCCAGGCCCTGGCTGATCCAATGCCCAATCCACTCCAGCAATTGCTCCTCATCGTGACCCCACTGGCGCAGCAGATTCTGGGTACTGGAGTTATGCAACGGATGGATATCGCAGGCAATGATCGACGCCACCGCGCGTTCATGGGCTCGAACGACCAGGTCTTTGGAAAGCAACGGCGCCTGTGGATAACACTCCTCCAGGTACTCGATGATCGCCTGTGACTGGATCAGCAGCGCCCCCTCATCGCTGCGCAAGGCCGGCACGCGCCCTTGCGGATTGATCGCCAGGTACTCGGGCTGGCGATTGGCGCCGCCGGCCGGCACCAGCAGATTGACCGGCACCGCAGTGAAATCCAGGCCCTTGAGCGCCAGGGCGATGCGCACCCGGTACGACGCGGTAGAACGGTAGTACGTATACAGTTCCATGACCCTGCCCTCTCAGCGCGCGGCGACCACGGTACCGCGGCATTCACCGAAACCGATGGAGGCGAAGCCTTCACGATGGCAGCGGGCACGCAGGATGATTTCATCACCGTCTTCGAGGAACTTACGCACCTCGCCGGATGCCAACTCAATCGGCTTTTTGCCGCCTTCGGTGATTTCCAGCAGGCTGCCGAACTGCCCCGGCTGCGGGCCCGACAAGGTCCCCGAACCAAACAGGTCACCGGCTTGCAATTGGCAACCGTTGACGCTGTGGTGCGCCACCATTTGCGCCACGGTCCAATACATATGCTCGGTGTTGCTCAAGGTCAGGCGATGGGCCGGCAGGTTCTGTTCACGCATTGATGCGGTGGTCAGCAGCACTTCCAACTCGATATCGAAGGCGCCGGCCTTCTGGTCGCGAACGTCCAGCAGGTACGGCAACGGCTGCGGATCGCCTGCGGGACGCGGCGGTTGCGCCTTGCGAAATGGCTCCAGCGCTTCGGCCGTCACCACCCATGGCGAGATGCTGGTGATGAAGCTCTTGGAAAGAAACGGCCCGAGCGGCTGGTATTCCCAGGCCTGGATATCCCGCGCCGACCAGTCGTTGAGCAGGCAGAAACCGGCAATATGTTCGGCCGCGTCGCCAATGGCAATCGCGTCGCCCATGGCATTGCCCTGGCCGATCCAGATACCCAGTTCCAACTCATAGTCCAGGCGCGCGCAGGGGCCGAACGTCGGCTCGGTCTGGCCGGCGGGCAAGGTCTGGCCTTTGGGGCGACGCACCTCGGTGCCCGAGGGGCGAATGGTCGAGGCACGGCCGTGGTAACCAATCGGCACGTACTTGTAGTTGGGCAATAGCGGGTTGTCGGGACGGAACAGTTTGCCGACGTTCTGCGCGTGTTCAATGCCCACATAGAAGTCGGTGTAGTCATTGATCCTGGCCGGCAGGTGCATCTGGCAATCGGCGGCACGGTGCAACACCTGCGCTTCACGGGTTTGCAACGTGCTGCCTTCGGCCAGCAATTCCAGCAGGCGCTCGCGCAGAGCCAAGCGGGGGCCGCGGCCGAGTTCGAAAAAGCCGTTCAATTGGCCACCGGCGGTGGCTTCTACCGCTCGCCGGGCGTCACCGTCGAACTGGTCCAGTGCCGCGTGCAGGTCGAGAACCGCGTCGCCAATCGCCACGCCACTGCGCGGCGCCGAGCCATTGATGCTGAACACACCCAGCGGCAGGTTCGGCAGGGGAAAGTCCGCGTGACCGTTGGCCGAGGCCACCCAGCTGCGGGTCTGCGTTGGTTGAGTCATGGGTTATCTCCGATTCGGATTGAAGGTGGCGGGCAGCGCGGCCCAGCACGCGTCGTAAGAAGGCTGCAATTGCGGGCATTGCAAGGCGAACTGGGTGGGACGCAGCACCTGGCTGGTCTCGAACATGAAGGCCATGGTGTTATCGATCTTGTGCGGTGCCAGCTCGGCATTGATCGCCCGTGTGCAGGTTTCGCCATCCGGGCCATGGGCGCTCATGCAGCTGTGCAACGACGCGCCACCGGGCAGGAAACCCTCGGCCTTGGCATCGTAGGCGCCCTGGATCAGGCCCATGTATTCGTTCATCAGGTTGCGGTGGAACCACGGTGGCCGGAAGGTGTTCTCGGCGACCATCCAGCGCGGCGGGAAGATCACGAAGTCGAGGTTGGCCAGGCCATGCACGCTGGTGGGCGAGGTCAGGACGGTGAAGATCGACGGGTCCGGGTGATCGAAGCTCACCGTGCCGAGGGTGTTGAAGCGGCGCAGGTCGTACTTGTACGGCACGTTGTTGCCGTGCCAGGCGACCACGTTGAGCGGCGAATGGTCGAGCTCGCAGGCCCACAGCTCGCCGAGGAATTTCTGCACCAGGGTGGTCGGTTGCTTGCGGTCTTCGTAGTGCGCGACCGGCGTCAGGAAGTCGCGCGGGTTGGCCAGGCCGTTGCTGCCGATCGGGCCAAGGTCCGGCAGGCGCAGCGGCGCGCCGTGGTTTTCGGCGACGTAGCCGCGTGCCTGGGCGTCGAGCAGTTCGACGCGAAATTTGAGACCTCGTGGCAACACCACAATTTCCAGCGGCTCGACTTCCAGTACGCCCAGCTCAGTGACGATACGCAACCGGCCCTGTTCGGGCACGATCAACCATTCGCCGTCGGCGTTGAAAAACACCCGCTCCATCGACCGATTGGCGCGGTAGTGGTAAATGCTGATCCCTGAGGGTTTTTCCGACCCGGCGTTGGCGACCATCCCTGCGAGCCCGTCGATAAAGTCGGTCGGCTCAGCTGGAACTTCCAACGGGTTCCAGCGCAACCGGTTGGGCGTCACAGCGCCCAGCGGCCCACCGGCCAATTGCCGCTCCAGCTTGATAAAGGCCGGGTGATTGGCCGACGGCTGGATGCGGTACAGCCAGGTACGCCGCGCTTCGCTGCGCGCCATGGTGAACGCGGTGCCGGAGAACAGTTCGGTGTACAGCCCGTAGGGCGCTTTCTGCGGCGAGTTCTGGCCAACGGGCAGTGCGCCAGGCAAGGCTTCGCTGGCAAATTCGTTGCCAAAGCCCGACAGGTATTCGAGGTTCATGGAGCGTCCTCTGGGTCAGTTGTTTTTATCGTAATCCAGTTACGCATAACGTAATTTGATCGCCAGGGAGCGTCAAGCTATAAAGACGCCCACTTATCTTTCGGATTCTCGCTCTCCCATGGAAAAGCCCCGCGACACCGGTAAACAGAAAGTCCGCTCGGCTGAGGTGGGCACCGATATCCTCAAGGCATTGGCACAACTGTCGCCGTCCACGTCATTGTCGCGCCTGGCCGACCATGTGCAGATGCCGGCGAGCAAGGTGCACCGCTACTTGCAGGCGCTGATCGCGTCGGGCTTTGCCGAACAAAACCCCGCCACCAACCACTATGGCCTGGGCCGCGAAGCGTTGCGCGTGGGCCTGGCGGCGCTGGGCAGCATGGATGTGCTGAAGGTCGGCGCACTGCCGCTGGCGGAGCTGCGCGATGAGTTGAATGAAACCTGCTTTCTGGCGGTGTGGGGCAATCAGGGCGCGACCGTGGTGCAGATCGAGCCGGCGGTGCGCGCCGTCACGGTGGTGACGCAGTTGGGGTCGGTATTGCCGCTCTTGAGCTCGTCCACCGGGCTGGTGTTCAGCGCCTACCTGCCGTCGCGGGAGACCGTGGACTTGCGTGAGCGCGAGATACAGGCCGGTACCGCCCACGCCTTGGCGGACGATGTGGCCTACGCCACCCTGCGCGAACAGATCCGCAGCCGTGGCCTGCACTTTGTGCATGGCTTGCTGATGCCTGGGGTGGATGCGTTATCAGCGCCCGTGTTCAACGCGACCGGGCACGTGGCGGCGGTCATGACCGTGGTCGGTCCCACCTCGCTGTTCCACGCCGATGAAGACGGCCCGGCGGCGCAGCATTTGCTGGCGGCGACCCGGGCCGTGAGTTGGCGCATGGGCTATCAGCCCTGAATCAGTCGTCCCAGCGCGACAGCGCCACTGCCACACGATCTTCCAGCGTCTTGACCTGCGCGCCGGCCACCACGTAGTTGTTGGTCAGCATAGAGAACAGCAACCTGCGCCCGTGGGCATCGGTCACGTAGCCGCTCAATGAGGAAACACCGGTCATGGAGCCGGTCTTGGCGTGCAAATTGTTTTCGGCCGGGGTGCCGCGCAGGCGATAGCCGAGGCTGCCACCGGTCATGCGGTCAGTGTTGCCGGCAATCGGCAGTGCGTCGTACCAGGCGGTGAACCACGGCTGTTTGCCGGCGGCCAGCAGCAGGTCGGTGAAGGTTTGCGACGACACCAGATTGCGCCGCGACAGGCCGGAGCCGTCGACCTGGCTGAACGTGGCGGTGTCCAGCCCCTGGCGTTTGAGAAAGCCGGCCACGGCCAACGCACCCGCCGCCGCCGTGCCGCTGTTGGCGGTCTGGCGCCCCATGGCCTTGAGCAAGGCTTCGGACATGTTGTTGTTCGAGAGTTTGAGCAGCGGCACGATCAACGCCTGCAACGGCGCCGATTGGTGCTCGGCCAGCATCGTCACCGCCGCCGGGCTCGCCCCGCGCATTACGCGACGACCCTGCACCGTAATGCCCTGTTGCGCCAAGGCTTGTTCAAACAGATTGGCCACCAGTTGTGTCGGCTCCCAGACGCTGATCAGCTGCTGATTCTGCCGTCCCGCTGCCACCGCGCCGCTGAGCTGCAACAGGTTGGTGCCATGCCGGCGATTGATCCCATAGCTGTTACCCGGCCCACTGACGGCGCGATTGCTCAATTGGAGGTAGTCGGTGGGCGGATAGATATCGACACTCACGGGCTGGCCAACCCGCACCGGCGCCTTGGCGGTGACCAACACGCTGCCGGCATCAAAATCCGTATTGGGCGACACCGTCAGCGCGGAAATCTGCGCGCCGTAGTAGGTGGTTTCATCATCATGGGACCAGTCGACCCCCAGCCGCTCGGCATCGAACCAGGTATCGTCGAACACCAGGTCGCCCTGCACCTGGCGCACGCCCTGGCTGGCCAGTTGCGCCGCCAGCGCCTGATAGTCGGCGTACTGCAGGGTCGGGTCGCCCAGGCCGCGCAGGTAGAGATTGCCGGTAAGATGATCGCCCTGGCGGGTGCCATCGCTCAACAGTTGCGTGGCGAAGCGGTATTGCGGGCCCAGCACATCCATCGCTGCGGCGGTGGTCAGCAGTTTGAGGTTGGAGGCGGGCACCAACCGTGTACGGGGGTTGTGCTGGTAGAGCGTGGCGCCAGTGCGGGCGTCGCGCACCATCAGCGAGACCGTCGCGCCTTGCAATGCCGGGTCGCTCAACAGCTTATCCAGGGTTGCCGGAGTGGAGGTCTGGGAAACGCTGGCGCAGCCGCCCAGTAAAAAGCTCAAGCCGACCAGCAGGGTGCTGGTGTGTAACCATTTTGCGAAATGCATCAGTCGCGTTTTCCGTAAGCATCGAATGTCCGCAACGCTAACAGCTCAGGTGCCAATGTGGGAGGGGGCTTGCCTCCGATGGCCATAGGTATCTACACAATTTTGGTGCGACACCGCACCTGTGGCGAGGGAGCTAACGCGTATCTACCTG